>JAGQXH010001041.1 GCA_020436695.1 Lewinella sp.
GAGAGGATACCCTGCGTTCAAGTAATAGCACAAAAATGACCAGTAAGGCAAACAAAAGTGGATAGGTGATCCGATCCTGCGGACCACTGATATTTTCCAGAATGGGATATACCATTTCATATATGTTTGAGAATAAGCGTTTCCCCTGATAAGAAAGATAGATCAACGGATCCTGTGAGAATGAATGCGAGCTAAGTTGTGAATTGATTTCAGCGCTGACGTTTTCCAATCCGACTTTGTTTCGATTCATGAAAGCCGAGGGCACGGCAAGGATCAGGAAAATGAATAACAGTCCGATGGCTCCCAAACGGTGCCACCATATACCGGAACTGCTCCAAAAATAGATCAATGGCAACAGGGCGAGAAAGATGAAACCGATATCGACGAAGTAAGAAACCATATTGGTGTTCATTACTGCATCATAGGGCATCGAAAGATAGCGTACCAGCAGGAGGTCTTCGTAGCCCAGAAACTCGTTGACATCCTCCTTGACACCGGTATTTTTTGGAAGATTACCGGAGGGATTGTCCGCAGGAGCCCCGGAAGTGGAACGGTCCGTTGACTGGTTAAAGCTGAGCAAAGGCAGTAACAGAAGGAGCAAACAGATTCCCGCACGAGAAGACAAACTCCAAAGTGAATTACCGGTTAATACGTGCATCTTCATAGGCTTTTTGGATGTCCTGAATACTTGGCCGGGGGTTGGCCGGCTCTCCATTTGTCAAGCTGGTAATACTAATGCTCCTGGTTTCAATGGCATTTTTTATCAGCCAGGGACTCAGGGTCAACGCACAAAAAATGATACAGATCAGGGTGCTTTTAAAAACGCTGGAGAAAACTTCGCGCTGTCGGAGGAACAGATAAATGACCAATCCCAGTCCGGTCAGTCCCAATAGCCATTGCAACTGGTTGGCCCAGAGGTGTAGCGGCCGCAATGCTGCCTGTGCGTCAAAGCGGGCAAATAAAACTAAAAAGAGCATTATGCAAAGGCTGCCGGCAAATGCGATCCTGTTCCCCCGGGCATAAGCGATAGCCGGCAAAAAAGATAGCAGGATGATCAGTGCCGAAAATTTTATGCCTACTGAAAAGCCAATGAGTATTCCGATAAGGATGAGATAGGCATGTCCATTCAGTACGGCCGGTTGACGGTCCGATATCCATTGCCGGGCATTCTCCAGATAGATCTTCCCTTTGGGCATCGATGCTGATCTTGCATTTCGTTGGGATTTACTGTTGGAAACTTTTTTCTTTTTGATCTTTTTGCTCGGAACAAGCCAATCCACTGCCAGTAAAAGAATCAGCAGGGCATAAAAAAGCAATCCCATATCAACTTTCATATCCCGATAGGATAACCAGCTGATCATTGGTAAGGTGTAAAACAGGAGCAGGACCAGGAGGCTGTAGTTGACATCCAACCAACGCCGACTCAGTTGGAAAAGCACCAATAAAGCCAGGATGCCGCCACTAAATGAAAGGCTTAATGTGATTGCCGTTTGGTTGAACAGTAAATAACCCAGAGACATGAAAAGCGACCAGTTATAAGCCCCGAATCCCTGTACCAGACTCTTGTATTCACTAATAAGAGAGGAAAGGTTGACGTAATAGGTGATGGCATCGAAACCAATGGGAAAAGGTCGTGCTACCTGAGCAAAATTCATACTGATGAAAAGGAGGAGGATATAAAATACACCTAATCCGAGTGCATTGATCTTTTCGGTGGCCGGAATGGGTTTCCAAAGGGTTAGCTGGAGGAACTGCCAAACCGAACGCCAGGAAAGGGCGATCAAAAGACCAAATACCGGCCATAGTACCCAGCCGGAGAGGAGCTTCAGTGCTCCCAAAAGAAAAAGTAACGCCACAATGACTAAAAT
>JAGQXH010001042.1 GCA_020436695.1 Lewinella sp.
GTCGACGCCATAAAGAAGAGGGATCGCTAAACAAATTAACTCCACTGGGCGTATAAGGATGATAAGTCCAATGATCCCTCCCAACAAAAATGCCCAGGTTTTTCCAGGATGACGGTAGATGCGTACGGTACAGAAAAGCAGGGCACTGTAAAGAAAAAATAAAGTTGTGTGAGCCATGACACCGTTGTACACGCTGTAATAGTGTAGATTGCTGCCCAGTGCGATCACTACCAGTGTAAGCCCGGCAATTCCGGGGCGTACGGCTGATCGCAACACCCGGTACAACAAATACAAACCCAAAAAGGCATAGAAAAGCATGCCTAAGTGCAGACTGAGTCGATAAGGAAGCGTATAGCCGTTTTGAGCTACCCCCAAAGCACCGGCCAGCAGGTGCCCGATCGTAAAGAATGGTAATTCGAGCAGGGCAACTCCGCAGGTGTATTTGATGATGTGATTGCCATTGGTGTGTTGGTGAAGTTCCCCGCCGGGTTCCGGTAGATTGGGAACATAACCGATGATGTCAGCGGTAGCTCGATAAGTTGTCACCGGATCCTACAGATCTCCGTAAATGAAAAAGGCAGGGAGATAGGCGTAATACCCCCAGGCATCGCCACCGTAAAGGGTATTGGTATTCCAGCGACCGTAGTAGCAGAAAGTGAGGCCATAAATAAGGCCGGTGAATAGTAAAATGTACTGGAATCGCATGGCTAAAAATATCAAAATCCCCTAAAAAAATACCTTGTGTACTGCGGGATACATGATTGTGTCATAAAAACGTTATGGAAATATTAAGTTCGGGTGATTCTGACCCGATATTGCTAAATTCGCGTGCAAATTGATTGATATGAAAGCGGTAGTTCTTGCCTTGTTTTGTTTATTATCTATCTCCCTCGGCGCTCAGATACTCGAACCGGTCAAATGGAATATGACTTCCCGACACCTGCAGGGTGACGAATACGAACTGGTGTTCACGGCTTCTATGGACGACCACTGGTCGATCTACTCTCAGCATACTTCCGATGAGGGGCCGGTACCGACTTCCTTCAACTTCGAAGCCGGCGATCACTATTCCCGAATAGGAGAGGTGGCGGAATCAGGTGGGAAAAAGAAAGAGGGCATGGACCCGCTTTTCGGGGTTAATGTGATCAAATTCGTCAAAGGGCCGGTGCTCTTCACTCAGAAAGTGAAAGTGACCGATATCAGTAAGCCGATCACGGGCTATCTGGAATTCATGACCTGCGATGATGAACGTTGCCTGCCGCCGACGGAGGTCGATTTTAGCTTCTCGGTGACGCCTGCGACGGATAATACGAGCGGTGCGGTAGAGCCGTCCAAAGCAGAACCAGAGGTGCAAAAGACCATAGAAAAAGAAAGTGCACCTACTACCGCTGTGGCTTCCAATTCGAAAAGTGAAGATGATCGGGGACAAAACGTCTTCGGGGAAAAGAAAACGATCGACAGCGGCAATGATCTGCAGTTCTCAATGGACGACCAGACGGATAAAATGGTTGATCCTGTCCAGTGGCAGGTAGCGATCGAAAAGAGCTCCGATGAGGAATATGAAGTGGTATTTACTGCAAGCATGCAGGAAGGCTGGTGTATCTATTCGCAGTACCTGGACCTGAAAGAAGATGAGATCGGCCCCCTGCCAACCACTATAAGCTTTGATGAAAGCGAAACCTACAGCCTGATCGGGAAGACTGCCGAAGAAGGTAAGAAGAAAGAAGGCCTCGATCCTACCTTTGGAGTGGTGGTGGCCAAATTCGTGGATCACCCGGTTACCTTCCGGCAAAAGATAAAAGTGACTGACCCCAGTCAACTGATCACCGGTTATGTGGAATATATGACCTGTGACGATAA
>JAGQXH010001043.1 GCA_020436695.1 Lewinella sp.
GGCGTTATTCGAGGTATAATAGCCGGCCTGCCGGAGATAATAGGGGAACATCTTCAGGCCATCCGGCATGGGCACCGGTTCGGATTTCCGATGGTATTGTGCCCCGATCCGGGGCGCGTAACTTCCGGAAATAAGGGTACTACGTGCCACCGAACAAACGGGAGCCTGGGAAAAAGCGTGGTCAAAAACCAGGCCATGCTGGGCTAGGGCTTCCACGCTGGGCATGGCCACTCCGTTTTTCTGATAGAGCTGGAGCCAGTGCTGGGAGTTGTCTTCACTGACCAGCCAAACGATATTGGGCCGGGAAACAGCCGTCTGTGCCTGAATATTTTGAGAGGGCCAGGTAAGGAAAAAAAAGAAAAGATAAAGCAGATGGAATGCCATACATCGCATCTGCGACAGCTTGGTGTTGGTCATTTCGTTGGTAGTATGTAGGTTAAAATGGTGATCCTCAAAGTTAATCAACAAAATTACTATCCGCACTGTTAGTAGTAAAAATCACGAGCTATGAATCAGCATTCGATCATCAATATACAGGCCCTGTCCTTCCCCTGGCAGACGCAGGACCCCTTCTTATTTTGTGCCTATCACGCGGATCAGTATCCGGCAGGAAACGAACAATTAGGACCGAAAGCTTCTTTGGCCGGCCGGAATATCGGTCAGGATTTCAACGGTAAAGACGGCTGGAATATGTACCATGGTCGTACTGTGCCGGGCTTTCCCGCGCACCCGCACGTAGGCTTCGAAACGGTGACCATTGCGACTAAAGGTCTGGTGGATCATTCCGATTCACTGGGGGCAGCCGGTCGCTTCGGTAACGGCGATGTGCAGTGGATGACCGCGGGAAAAGGCGTGCAGCATTCGGAGATGTTCCCTTTGCTCAATCAGGAGGGCGGCAATGAACTGGAATTGTTCCAGATCTGGCTCAATCTGCCTCGTGCCAGTAAAAAAGTAGATCCTCATTTCGGTATGATCTGGGCCGATGAGATCCCCCGTTTGCAAACTACGGATGAAAATGGTAATGCTATCCAGGTAGACATCATAGCCGGACAGATCGGCGAGTTGAAAGCCTCTGAAAAAGTTGCTCCCAATTCCTGGGCCGCCGATCCGGAGAATGAAGTGGCCATCTGGCTGATCCGCCTGGATGCCGGTGCAAATTGGACATTACCGGCTGCCCTTCGAAATGAAGTGAAGCGCACGTTGTATTTCTACCGGGGTGATCAGGTGAAAACGGATGACCAAGCGGTTCCTGTTATGCATTTTGTGGAGGTAGTACCCGAAAAGGAAATTGTCCTGCAGGCCGGTAGCGAACCTGCCTACCTGCTGATGTTACAGGGCCGTCCCATCAACGAACCGGTCGTCCAACATGGCCCTTTTGTACTGAATTACCCGGCGGAAGTGCGGGAGACGATTCTGGAGTATCAGCGTACGGAATTCGGTGGCTGGCCCTGGTCAAGACATGATCAGACACACGGACCGGATCGCGGACGTTTTGCGAAGTATGTGGATGGGGTAGTGGAGGAGAAGGAGCTGATTGTGGAGTAATTATTTTTAGTTGTCAGTTGTCAGTTGTCAGTTGTCAGTTGTCAGTGCTAGAGATCTACGTACTTGGCCCGGATTTGAGAAAAATGAGGGAGCCGATCCTATCAATTTTGCGTTGATGAGTTCAATTTTCCTTTGCTCATTATAACTGACCACTGGATACTGACCACTGACAACTTGGGTTACTTAGTTTGCTGATTGCTGATGGCGACTGACAATTCCAATGCGTCCTTCCATCGCTTTGCAGTTTCACGATACAAACATTTCTGCAGTAGGAAAAGCCACTCTTCCGGAATAGTTTGCCCGCTTATATTT
>JAGQXH010001044.1 GCA_020436695.1 Lewinella sp.
GTATCAATTTGATCGACCAACGGCTATTCGCGCTAGTTTCCCTCAATTATTTCCCACACCCCAATTGTCCGGTCATCACTGGCCGAGAGGAGATAATTATGGTAAGAGGACCAATAGAGCCGGTTGACCGAATTAACATGGCCGCGATCGCGGATCGCCTCGATCACCTTTAGCAGTTGAAAACTATCCGCATCCCAGATCTTAATTGTTTTGTCGCGGCTGGCGGTTGCAAAAAGGTGTCCTTCCGGATGGAACGCAATATCGTTGATCGTAAACCAGTGAGCGGGTTGCGCGGAGATCTCCTGCAGGTCTTTGTCCAGATCCCAGATCCGCAAATGTGCATCCCGGCCACCGCTGAGCAGATAGCGCCCATTGGGATGATATTGCAGGCTAAACACTGAGTTTTCGTGCGCATTTCTCAAAGTGCGAATCACCTGTAAAGAAGACAGATCCAGGATATAGATGTTATGGTCGGAAGCACCTACAGCCAATTGTTTACCATCCTGATGCAGAGCGAGACTGCGCAGACTTTGCGCACTTAAATGCACACTTTCCAGACTCCGGCCTTCAGTGGCTGACCAACGGGTCAGTACGCCGTCTCCACCAATGGTAAAAACAGAGTCTTTCCAATGCTGAATAGCATATACCCCTTTCTGATGGTGAGCGATATTGCGGGTATGATCCGGTTGCCGAACATCCACCCAATGAACACCACCATTCATATTACCGGCCACGATCCGGGCGGAATCGGGTAGATAGCAGAGCGAAAAGATCTGTGCATCAACCTTAGCTACCAGGCGGCCCAGCTCCGGATTTTCCAGATCCCACCGTACGATCCAGCCATCCCCGGCAGCCGACAGCACCCTGCCCGGCTCCCCAAAAGGTGCCAGGGCAAAGATGGCGGCATTGTGCCCACTCAGGCGGGCAATGGAACGGATGGTTAAATTCATTGGTCTGAAATGATGGATAATTTACGTTTAGCAGTAGCGGTCGATACTTTCTCCATGCTACCCGCCCGGGCTTCAAGATCAGATGTTTAATCCTGGACTTTCGCCAGTCGTTTGGGGCACTTGCGCTGCATGATCTCAAGCACCTTGGCATCATATTCACTCCTTTCTTCCCGCGTCATCCGGGCAACAAATCCCCGATGTTCGCTTTTACGGCGCAGAGCGGCACAATCCTCCGAACCGGCCTTGAGTACATTTTTTGCGTAGGTAGGATTACTCCAGGATGAACGGCGCCCTTCCTCCTCCGATTTTCGGGCTTTGCGCTCAATTTCATTATCTACCCTTTTGATACATTTACAACGGTTACTGGCTTCTATATTCACCATCTTCCGGCTGCAGGAAGTGAGTGACAGGCTCCCGATGCTCAACAAGAGGATGAAAATAAATGGTTTTTTCAGGTAAGGTTTGATCGTCACAGTCATTGGGCAAAATGATATTTTGATGCCTGACAAAGATAAGCTTTGTTGTCGACACCGTGTCCTGATGAGCCCAAGACCGCCTGAAAATGTATATATTGGCGGATAATCAGCTGAACAGCCTGAAGGAGACCATTTAGGCAGGATGGTGACTGATGGGCAGTTGAATTGTCGTTTTTTTTTGAACACCTTTATTGCAGTGCCTTAACATCATAAACATCGCAATATCGATACATGCCCATTCTTATTCATCAGCATCTGGAGCCGGAAGGCGAACTCGGCATCTGGCAGATCACCGAAACAGAAGCCTGGTTTCGAGATCGACTTTACCTTTACCCGCCGGAATTACGCCAGTTGGGAGGGATTAAGGGCCGAAGACGGGT
>JAGQXH010001045.1 GCA_020436695.1 Lewinella sp.
GCGGGAAGAACTCTATGCTGGAGAATGGATTGCCGACACAGAACGAGAACGGACTAAGGCTCGACTGGCAGAATACTACCTCTACGCCCAGCCGGAGCGCTACGAGGCGGGGACGGCGGAGATCTGCGAGCGGATCCGGCTGGTGCGGAAATGGATTGATCGGGGACGGCAACAGGGACAGGAGCGCTGGGTGCCGATACCGAGCGTGTATTTCGATTACCGAAACGGACGGGGTTTCAGTCGGACGAAGGCCTGGTTTAAAAAACATATGGCCAAGCGGCGGGAGATTGGGGATAATATCGCAGTGGCCAAAGCAGTGAGAAGTTATCAGCGATGCCGGAAGGAGCATTCCGATGCAGAAGGACCGATGGCAGTTTATCAAAAATTGGTGGCTCAATTGGAAGGGCGCGGTGAGGAAATCGTACAACGATTTCACCATGCGGTGAAGTAATGTCCATTCAAAACTAAATTTAACAAGATGAACATCAGTAAAAAGAAAAAACCAGCGAGTGAATGCCGAGGCCGTTTCAAACTGGTCGTCTTTTTCAAAGACCACCGACTGAAGCAAGGATTTGCCATATTCAGCAAAGTGGGTCAAGATGTCCGAGGAGTCTCTTTCGTGCGGTTTAAAAACCTAGTGTTGAAGGGTAAATTTGCCGGTCGGGTAAAATGGGCCGGTATTTACGAACAAGGAAAAGAGGTATGGCGATGGCAGAGTTCCCCTTGCACAAGGCAGCTAAGCTAAAATGATACAACCGTCAAAAATTGGTCAATCAATGCAGGTTACCTTTCAAATAAAGCCCTACTTTTACCCGCAATTAGTATCAGTAAATTTTAAGCGGGTGAAAGTCTATTGGTTTCACCCGCTTTTGTATTTGCTGAACTAATTCCATTATGTATAGACCACTTTACCATTTTCAGCTTCTTCCCAGGGCGGTGATGGTATTTCCCCTGATACCGGTTCGCTTGTGGAATCCGAATGCTCCAATTCCGGCAGCTGCACATTTTTCCAGGCGTGGTACTGCGCATCCCCGTTAAAAATATCCTGCCGGCAGATCGGCGGCAAGCTTTCCGCTACCAGTTCCATTTGCTCACGGTCGGGTGCGGATAATGCCTCAAAGCCAAAGGAAGCCACGTAATAGTTGCCGAAATCATTGGAGCGCGGTTCCGGGTGTACCGTCAGGCGGATATCCGTGAGACCGGCATCCTCATAGTAGAGATCACCGAGGATGAGTTGCAGCTGGTCGACGCTGTAGCCATGGAACAGCAGCGAACACAGGTGGCCGGCCTGATTGATAAAGAACAGTTCCGCCCACTTGCGGCGGGAGTAGCCGAGGATCTCGTCGGTAAAGATGCGATGCGCCAGGGGGATCAGGCTGAAGGCTTGTCCCTTGGGCGTAATATCGATCTCTCCGTTGAAATTCAGCTTACCGTTCTTGGCGTCGAAGCGATACTTGCGCGGGAAGCCCGGCAGGTATTTGATCTCGGATAGCTCGATCAGAGTCTTGACGTCGGTTAGTGGTTGGAGGGTTTGATTTTTCATAAAGCACGTTTTTTTATTGATGATTAAAT
Source organism: Lewinella sp. (assembly GCA_020436695.1). Taxonomy (GTDB): domain Bacteria; phylum Bacteroidota; class Bacteroidia; order Chitinophagales; family Saprospiraceae; genus Flavilitoribacter. The sequence goes on from JAGQXH010001045.1 coordinate 1,573, forward strand.
TATTTGAGGATATGATGATTTGATTGATGCTGTGATGTTGAAATGCTGTGATGATGGCTCAATGGTCGCATGTTAGTTTTACTGCTTATTCAACTGGATGAGGGAGAAGTGTCGTTTGTTTGGGTTGCTGTGGTTTTTATGGGCCGGGCGATCTGGTTGTTCATCAGGTAGCGATAGATGCACCAGCCGGTGAGGCTGCGGGAGTATTTGCGTTCGCGCCACATGGCACGCT
>JAGQXH010001046.1 GCA_020436695.1 Lewinella sp.
GGAAACAAATGATCAGGTATTTTGCAGACTGGTGATCTGATTGTACACTTTACGTACGCCGGAGATCATTTCCAGTGACGGGGCTATTTTCCCGTGAGAGCCGGGCCACCCGGTCCGGAATGTGTATGCTGATGCAACCTCAGGTCCTAATACAATGGTACCGCTGCCATCCGGTTTTTCATTTAGTGTGATGTCAGAAAGCGTTCGGAGATTAATCGACTTGGTGCTTTGCTGAAATACGCCCGATCTGATAATCGCTCTTTTATCGGTAAGGGCATAAAACGTCTTTTTACGCCGCGCGGCATCATAAAAGAAGCGGCCGATGATCAGGTAGATCCCAACGGCGACGAAGGGTATGCCCCATAGTGCGAAGAAATTCGGGCCTCCGGAAGAGAGTACCGTGTATTCCCAGAATATGGCGAATCCTCCCCACATCAGGCTGAAGGGGATCATGAGTGCATCGCCGGCCTGGAGGGTGATACCTTGTTTGGGTGTGCCGGTCCAGAGCAGTTGTTCATCCCGGTCCAGATCGTGTCTGAATGCTGCTGCTGGGTTGCTTACCATGGGGTTCATGTTTTTTTGTTTTTAAGGTTATTCATTATTCATTTATGCAAAACTGAGTTTTGCTGACGCTTCGACGCAGTCGGAGTCTACGCCGAACAAGGGAATTTTAGCATAAATTCTTTGTTTTTTATGATTATCCTCATCTGTGTATTCCGATAAGACTTTCTCTTGCTCAATCGCTCTATAAATCTCGATTACTAATGGCGATCATTTTTTCCAGTAATTTGCGCATTATGGTATGATTTTCAGCTAAAACCAGATTATTCATTGCCGCTAGTTTCAATCCATTCTTAATAGTCAGGTTATTTTGTGTCCATTCAAAATCACTGGCCATAGCCGCCAGGTCAGGATCAGTGACCCATGTATCTTCTTTAGATTCCAGGCTACCCGTATTTGCCAGCCCTTCAAAGTCTGCAAATAGTCCAAAGTTGGTGTTCGGCCAGGTAGCATCATACAGATATTGCTCATATTCTCTCCTCATATGGTGTTCAAGATTCGCAATGCCTACATGCATTTTGTCCAGTTCGAGAAGATAATATCGAAGGGAGTCGTCTGAGATCAGGTTTAAGTTTCCAGAGCTGATCAGTTCTTTATAAGTGTTATCTTTTGGTGTAAAAGATCCCCAAATATAGACTAAACCTACTGTGTCTGCATATGTCCTAAATTCTTCCACCGTTTCAGGCCTGGTATAGGTCAACAGTCTCGATGCCGCTTTTGCTTTTGCTGAGCGATAAGCTATCATCTCATTATTGTCCTTTAATTCATCGGTTAAGTCAGATTTTATGCTTTTGATGTATTTAACTTCCTGAGCTCTTAATTTTCGTAATTCATTCCAATTATTGACCTGTAATGCCATTAAGATGCCAATCATTATAAGGGCTATTTCTCCTATGGCATAAAGCAGATATTTGCTGAACTTGTTTTTGGTCAGTAAATTTTGGCGAATCTTTCGGAAGAATTTTATCATCGTCTTTCGTTGTTTTTAAGGGAGGCAAACATCGGTATATTCAGACAGCACTCCCACAAATTCGGCGATAAATCTAAGTAATTCTCTGCTGCATATATAGCAGTTTATCAATGGTTTGCAAAGTATTTAAAAATCCCCGGCTCGACCAGAACCGGGGTGCTAACCGCAGAGAGTAGGAGCGCGTACTGGGGTAAAGTCTTTAGTCGATAGTGATCATGCGCACCGCGTGATGATCATCCCGTATAAGTTCCA
>JAGQXH010001047.1 GCA_020436695.1 Lewinella sp.
AGTGATCCATCCTTCCGGCAAATACGCTTTTGTTGCCAATTACATGGGAGGCATCGCAATGTATCCGGTCAGCGAGGACGGCTCGCTCCAAGAAGCATCTTATGTTCACTATCTGGAAGGTTCAGGGCCAAGTCCCCGTCAGCAATCCTCGCATCCGCATTCAATAACGCTCGATCCGGACGGCCGCTTCGCTTATGTAGCGGATCTGGGTACGGATAAGATCATGATCTTCATTATCAATCTTGAAAACGGTATTCTCGAGCCGGCCAATACTCCTTTTGCGCAATTGGCTCCGGGAGCCGGACCGCGACATCTGGCCTTTCATCCGAATGGACAATTGCTTTATGCGATCAATGAACTGAACAGCTCCATTACCTCTTTCCGCTACGATCGTGCCGATGGACATTTGCAAGCCCTGCAGACCGTTAGCACTTTACCCATGGACTTTAATGGAGATAATACCTGTGCGGATATTCATCTGACATCCGATGGCCGTTTTCTCTATGGTTCGAACCGGGGGCATAATAGCATTGCCATCTTTTTCGTCGATCCCGGTACCGGAGCGCTTGAACCTATGGGGCATCAGTCAACCGGGGGCGAGGTTCCTCGTAGTTTTGCTATAGATCCCTTCGGCGGGATACTTTATGTAGCCAACCAGAACAGTGATAATATTGTATACCTGAAAATAGGAAAAGACGGCAAGCTGGAGAAGATCGGAGAATTGCATATACCCACGCCGGTCTGTCTAAAGTTCAGACCGGTTGTGGAGGCCAGTTAAATGGTCTATATCAAATGTGGTAGCACCTCTTTTTCATTTGATACGACTTTTTTACTTCCCATCGTCCCAACATCCAAACCTCTTAACCTAAGATGCCCGGTATCTGACTACACGCTTACACTTGATACCGGACATCCAACATCTTATTTCATCATCTTTTTTTCTTCCAGGGTGCATTGTGCTTCCAATCGCCGGCCATGATGCATCCATATGGAATTACCTCATCCAGCACGGTTCCCAGACCGAATTCTTTCATCTGCTCCCGGACGGCCTGTGCATTTTTGTAAGCTGAAGGCAGTTCGGAAATATCGATCTGGTTGGAGAAAAAGCGAACATCCAGACCGGCAGTTTCCCGTGCAAAAATGCTTGCATCACTCTCATCGGCATATTGCCTTTTATGGGCAGAACGGCTCAGGTTCCTCCCGGCCCCGTGGGGAGCAAACCCCATATTGTTATCCGTAGTGTTTCCTTCCACGATCAATACCGGTTCTGACATATTCAGAGGAATCAGGCGTGGCCCGGTAATATCCGGCAGGAATTTCTCATCCAGCGGAGTTGCTCCTTTGGCGTGGTAGAACAGGTCGCCTTCCCTGAAAACGAAATTGTGTTCATTCCAGTAACGGTGCTGCACTTCCCCGCCGATCTCCTCACAGGTAGCCTGGTGGATGACCAGATGGTTCTGACGGGTCCATTCCCGGATCGTTTGCAGTGCCGACCAGTAGGCCAAACCTTCCTCCGTGTCAAAAGGTATCCAGGCATTGTGTGGCGAAGTACCGGCTGAGATCTGCTTTCTGAACCTTTCGGCGATCTTCATTCCTTTCTTATAGAGCAGCGCACCAACACCCCGTGATCCGTGATGAGTAACCATCATGGTATTGCCCGTGCCGGCAGAGCGTCCCACAAAAAGGAAGTGGTTGCCGTCGCCCTGAGTACCCAGATGGGTATGCGCCATTTGCCGGCTTTTTTCGTCCTTCAGCAGTGGGTTGGAATGGAAG
>JAGQXH010001048.1 GCA_020436695.1 Lewinella sp.
TCCTCATTCGGAAGCCGGGCGGACAGGGTTTACCCTTGCCTTTGAAATTATATACCTTGTTTACGATAGTTCAATATGATTGTTACAAAAACCCTTAGAATATATTTCATCTATGGCTTTTAAAACCTAGCCCCTCTCCCGGCATATTCCGGGAGAGGGCCTCTTTGGAGGAGCCTCCAAAGAGCTAGGCCTAAAAAGTAACTACATCAAATATCTTGTGTGGTGTTTGTGAAACACCATTAGGTAAAAAAGGATTCTTTTCTCACAGTAGCTGCTTTCGACTGATGTAATTACCTGAATGGTAGTTTTCTCTCTTTTCATAAATACCAAATACCGTGCCAACCTGGCCCCATGAAAGTAGTTGAACCCATCAAGCCTAAAAGGCTAACAGACGTACAACCACGAAAAAGCCCCCCTCCTGTCCAGCAGGAGAGAGGCCATCCCAAAAACCAATTGTTAAAGGACATCTATATTTTTACGGGTTAATACCTTTTACCCGCCGGCCCCTGCTGTTTGGTTCGGTTGAAGCTCAAAGCGATCGTCACTTCATGGGAGCCGTCATTATATTTCTGGAAATTCTGGAAGAACACATCATAAGAGTAATAAAACTCAAAGGAAGACAGCCTGGTGCCCAGCAAGATACCTAAAGAACCCAGAGAGCGGTAGGAAAGGCCCGTAGTCAGTGATTCTTCCAGGAAGCTGGCCTTCAAGTTGATATCCACCTGAGAGGGTACATCGCGGACATTGCGAACCAAAAAGGAAGGTTCCAGGGTGAAGTTCAGGTCATCCATCCTCAGTTTGTGGCTGGCGTAGAAAATGTAATAACTCAGGATAGATTCTTCATTGCCCTGAGCGCCGATGTTGGAAATGCGGGAGCGGACCAGGTTGGTGAACGTGAGGCCCACCTTGGTGTCTTCGTTAAAGGAGCTGAAGAATCCCAGCGAGGCGTCGAACACGCCGCGCCCATCCATAAAATCTTCGATGACTTTGTCTCCTTCCTGGAAGAAGATATTTGCCGCTATGCCATTGTCCAGGCGCACCTGCTGGTATTCGGTGGAAAAACCTGCCGATAACTTTACCACCTCGCTGATATTAAAGCGGAAAGCGTAGTTGAGGTGAGCCCGCAGCCGGTTCATCTGGGCGGCAGATTCAGTAAGGATACCTACTCCCAGTCCAAAATTGTTGCCGAGCGGGCCATTGTATTGAGCAGAATAGGTGGTCGGGGCATCTACAAACCCAGACCACTGCGCACGGGCATTGAGCTGAAACTGATGCACATCGCCAAATCCCGCCGCGCTGGGGTTGATCAGCACCGGCATGATGTTGTAATGGGAAAAGATCGCTTCATCCTGTGCACTGGCAAGCCGGACGATAGCCAAAAGGGATATGAGTAAAAGTATTTTTTTCATTGCAAATCGGTTAATGGTTTCCGAGAATTTGGTTTATGGAGGGCGTGTGACAACCACACGCCCGAATATTGTTATTAATCTTCCCGCAGGATGGTTAGCGAGCCTTTCTGCTGCACCAGGTTATCTTCCGGATCCTTATACTCCAGAATATAATAATACGGCCCTTCCGGCAGCGCTTGTCCATCCTGGGTAGTACCCTCCCAGGTGTTATCGTAGTTGTCGGCTTCAAATACCAACTGCCCCCAGCGGTTGTAGACCTCCAGGTGATTATCCGGGTAATCGCCTACGCAGAAGATGATGAACTCATCGTTGG
>JAGQXH010001049.1 GCA_020436695.1 Lewinella sp.
TCAGACTTTCCAGAAATTCCGCTTCGGCCTGTTGTAACAAGCGCTGCCGGGTAGTGGGATCGGGCATTCCGAGGCCGCGTACTCGACTTTCGTAGGCATAGCTGGCGTGAGTACGGGCACTATTGGGAGCGGCGCTTACACCGGCTTCAAACAGCGTATAGTTATCCTTCCATGCTGTATTCCGGCTGATGGTATAGATGGCACCTGCTAATAACACAGCACTTGTGATCCAAACTGCATATCGACCTTTTGCATAGGAAAATTTTTCGGGACTAAGTTTAAATAGGCGGATCATCACCACGGGCAGCGCTACACAAAAGGCAACCGACGGCATAAACAGGAAGCGCTCGGCCAAAGTGGAACCATTGATGAACACAATATTCGAAACGACCGAAATAGTAATGAAGTAGAATAACACCAGAAAAGACAATATATCTTTTTGTCTGAATCGCCAGATCGCAAAGGCAGCCAACCCCAAATGCAAAAGCAGCGAAGCGATTGCCAACAAAGTACCCCAACCTACAACCGGGATCTGATTGAAAGAATAGTCCCAGGATAAAGGGAACGGGAGTGCCAGGAGTTTCAGATATTGCCCCAGAATAGCCATGGTCGTTGCCGTCTGTTCGCTCCAGTCAGCCGATCCATACAGTACATTATTGATGATATTGCCCGCGGCTACTTCGGTCGGCGCTTCGATCACAAGGCTGCGAATCAGCAGGAACAAGGCCGCAACGCCTACATATGGCAGGCTTTGCCAACCGATCTTTTTCAGTGATGCTCCTGAAAAAAAGTAAAGGGACAGTGGGATCACTGCCAACATCGTAATACCGTTCTCTTTAGAAAAGACGGATAGCGCAAAAAATGCCACGCTCAGGTAGAGCGCCTTACGACCATTCTCTCCCATCGAGCGGTGAGCATATACCAAACTCATCACGGCAAATAGCAGGCACAGAAGTTCATCACGGCTTTTGACATTGGCCACCACTTCCGTATGTACCGGATGTATCAGGAACAAGGCCACGCAGGCCAGCAAAGGATCAATGTCATACTTTGGAAGCCAGAAAGACAAGATTTTAAACAGCCAGATACCGATCAGAGCATAAAGCAGTACGTTGATCAGATGTTCCAGGAAAGGGGCATTGCTGTAAAGGCTTTTCCCAATGGCGAAAGTCAGTAAGGTGACGGGCCGGTAAGGTTGCTGTCCTCCTACCTGATTGAAAGCGTATGTACTCCCCTGGCTAAAGATCTCAACAATCCCGGCAACTCCCTTCTGTACGGAGCTGTGAGCCGTGATAAAAATAGGATCGTCCAGTACCAGTCCGTGGCTCAACGTATTGCCGTAGAGCAGGAATGCCAGCAACGTTATCCCGCCGTAAAGCAATTTGTTGTCCAGTGTCTTTTTGGGCCCGGGTTTTACCTTCTTTTTCATTGCAGCTGATTTCACCAAGAGACGGAGAAAAAATAAATAAACGATTTACAATTGGGAGGAATCCAAAGGTAAAAATTTAGATTGAATGGGCCGAGAGAAGTAATTCCGACTTGCAGGGGTCAGCTGTCAGTTCTTTCAGGCAATATATTTGTCACGGCTTTATCCCGAAATGCGGTATTAAACAGACATTAATTGTATTGGTTATGTTGATCCAAATAAATCGTGTCAATACCGAGTATTCTTTTACCGGATTGGTAACCCAGGGAATCAAACTCAATAACATAGGTA
>JAGQXH010000104.1:0-11344 GCA_020436695.1 Lewinella sp.
CTGAAACCGACCTGGTAAGCCACCTCGGAAACGGTGATCTCCGGCTCTTTCAATAGATCCATGGCGCGTTTTAAACGAACTTCCCGGATAAACCGGCTTACCGATAGCCCCGTCGTCTTTTTCACCCGGCGCAGGAGGTTTGATCTACTCATACCAATTGCCCGAGCCAGTTCGGAAACGCCAAACTGCTCGTCGGAAAGGTTTTCCTCCACCACTTCCGTGATCTGTCTCAGAAAATCGATTGGACGATCGGCCATGATGGGATTGCTTACTTCAGTTACTAAATGACGATCAGTAAGATACGGGTTTTAAAACAGTGCATCAATGATAATGCTCATGCGTCATAATTGATATTGCTGCACCAATTTTGCTATCATTTGCCTGTTTTGTGATTGGTGTCACCCGGCATTAAAACTGAACTTTGATGTATTGAATAAAAAACTTCCAATCATGAAACCACGGATCTATTTTCTGGACCACCTCCGCACCTTCTCCATCTTTCTGGTGATCCTACTGCATTCCGGACTGGTATACGAACGGGTGTTGGAGTACAACTGGATCGTTGTCGATCCCGCTAAAAATGACTCCATCGGTCTGGTACGTATGTATCTGGATCTCTTTGTGATGTATACCATCTTTTTTGTTTCCGGTTACTTTATCCCCGCTTCGGTGGCCGGAAAACGCACCATCGATTTTCTGAAATCCAAGTTCAAAAGGATATTGGGCCCCTGGCTGATCGCCGTCTTCACACTGATCCCCATCTACAAATTCCTGTTTTTGTATTCCCGGGGATGGCCGCAGGAAGCCTGGTATTCTTATTTCCATCTTTTCCATCGTGCCGGTGCTGATCCGGGCGTATTTTCCAATGATCCCAATCAGAACTGGTTGTGGTTCCTCCCGGTATTATTTCTCTTTCAGGTGGTCTATTTAGTACTGGCAAAATTCCAACTGCTGCGGTGGAATATATCCATCAGAACGGGAGTGATCTCAATGCTCGTCCTTTCGGTCGGCTATAGTATGCTCATTTCCAATGCCGGGCTGACGGGTTGGTCTCATTCCGGTTTCCTTGAATTTCAAAGAGAGCGGTTTGTGCCCTATTTTCTGATATTTCTCCTTGGTGCATTGTGCAAACAAAAGGACGTATTCACTGGTAAAAAGAACATGAAACTTTACATCATAGCCAATGTAGTACTTACGCTCTCATTGGGCATATTTACGGCTGTTGCTTTAAATCTATTCTTCAACCTGATCACGCCCGGCCGGAATTACTTCTTTGTTTCAGATACCATCGACCGCCTGGCCTATTATGTCACGGCACTGACCTCCATGCTCAGTTTGTTATACGTATTGCTGCATACCTTCCGGTTTAGTTTTAATAAAACCAACGGGCTAATGAAGGTGCTGAATAAAAACTCCTACGCCGTTTATATCATTCATGTAATTGTGTTGGGAGGCATCGCGCTGATGTTGCGTCCGCTTGCTGTTCCGGTAATGGTGAAGTATCTGCTTTTAACGATACTAACTTTTACAGTAAGTAATCTATTGGTCTCCGGCTACCGAAAATTAGTACGGAAAAAGGAAAGTAGAGGTGGAGATGAAGGAGTCGAAAGCTTAGAAGAAACTGCTGAATTAAGTGCGTCATCTTCCAGATAATCCACGAGCAAAAGGCTAATTTTTAGTAACCTGCTTGACACTTGAGTACCGCAATATGAATCATGCGGATCAGGGTTAAAAGATCAAACAGGGAAGCAGCTCAGGTTTCGAAGAGCGAAAACGCATGTAGAAAAAGGTGCTCCTCGTGCAGCCGTAGCTTCAAAGGAGGTGCAGTGCACCGAAATATTTCCAACACTCGGATACAAACTAAAATTGAGCTGCAGGGCAGCGTCACACATGCCCGGGCACCAGCGAAAATGTTACGCTACGTTGTAGCTGGGACAATATACTTGCTTTGTACTAGAAATATGACGGTGCGCTGCACCTATATGCCTAAGGAAATAGTACTGATTAACCCTGATTAGCATGAATCATTCCATATTTATTAACAGAACCGTAAGTGATTAAAAATCAGCCTGCTATTTTTTTGGTGTCACTGCCGGTTAATCAGTTAACAAACCGGCAACTGGCAACAAACTGATTATCAATGCTAATCAGAGATTCCTCCCTGGAGCCTTGCTCCCATTCTGAAAATTCGAGATTACACATGTTGTGGTTGAATAAATTAAAAGCAGGTATTCAATTTGCCCGGATATAGCATTCAATCATCGAAACTCCTCGCCCAGCATCGCCCAGCAGGTCACAAAAAAAGCGGCAATGATGGGCCCCAATGCAAAACCCGACAGACCAAACCAGGACAGGCCGCCCAGAGTAGATAACAGAATAAGATAATCAGGCATTTTAGTATCACTGCCTACCAGACGCGGACGCAGTAGGTTATCCACCAGTCCGATAACCAATGCACCCACGATCAGGATAGTGATCCCACGCCCGATCTCACCCTGGGAAAACATGATAATGGCTGCCGGTAACCAGATGACCCCACTGCCGACGGGTAATAGTGACAGTATGGTCATGATAAATCCCCAAAGCACCGCCGCCGGTATGCCTACGGCCCAGAAAAGAACGCCACCTATTGTACCCTGAACCAGCGCTACGATCAGACTTCCCTTCACCGTGGCCCGGGCTACACTGGCAAACCGGGCCAGCAACTTCCGTTCATTCTCATCGCCTAATGGCAATACCCAGACCAGCTGATGGATCAGCCGGCGGCCGTCGCGCAGGAAGAAAAAGAGAATGTACAGCATGATGAAGAACTGCACGATAAAGCCGAACACATTCTGAGTAATATTAATGGCCTGACCTGCCAGGTTCTGGGTCACACTGGCAATGGTTTCTCCAATGGACTCCCGCAGTTTAACCGGATCAATACCGAAGCGCTCGAGATAGCCTTCGACCACAGGGAGTTGCTCCTGTAGATTATTGATCCGGTCCTGGACATTGAGATCTCCATCCTGTATCTGCTGATAGACCTGAATGGTCTCATTGACTAAAGTAATGGCCAGTACGGTAAGTGGAATGATCACCACCAGTAAAATACTTAACAGGGTGAGCCCGGCTGCCAGATTTTTCCGGCCTTTTAACTTAATTCCGATGTAACGATAGGTGGAATGAAAAAGAATTGCCAACACGATTGCCCAAAATACTGCCAGCATAAAGTCCAGGATCAAACCGAAGAAAGCGGCAGTGACTGCTAAGACCAGGATGAGGAAAAATAGGTGCGGTGTGTTTTTTTTCATCTCTTTTGCGGTGACTTTGTTGGCCAATGATTTGTAACTGCAATGATGTCCGAAAATAATATAAAAAATGGAGTTGCGAAATTGAAAAGTAATACATAGATTTGTGATGCATAGATTGATGATGCATAAACTGGCATTCATGTATTCAAAAGAATTACTCAAGGGCGTTTTAAAGCCGATCCTGCTAAACCTGCTGCGTGAGCGGGGAGTCATGTACGGCTACGAGATCGTGCAGGCGGTAAAACAGATGTCGCTGGAAAAGATCCTGATCAAGGAGGGGAGTCTTTACCCCTTATTGCATGCGCTGCTGGCCGAGGGTATCCTCGTAGCCGAAAGCAGGCAGGTAGACGGAAGGACGCGAAAATACTACCGCCTTTCCGAAAAAGGAGAAAGAGAGACCGAAAGTGCCGTAAATGAACTGAATGATTTCATGGCGACGATCCAGCTTGTGTTACAAACCAAACCGCAACAGATATGAAACTCAGTCAATTGGATATATCTACTATCAGAGCGTATCTGACCAGGAACGGTTTGGAAACTCCGGCCGTAATCGATGATCTGGCGGATCACATCTGCTGTTCTGTGGAAGAAAAAATGAGGAGAGGGCAGGATTTCCCGGAAGCATTTGCGGATACGATCCAACAGTTTACTCCCGAAGACATTCGGGAAATTCAGGAAAGCACCACCTATTATCTCACGATAAACTCGAAAATTATGTTGCTTAAAGGAATTTTCATCAGTGCATTTCTTGCCGTATTCTGCTACGTGTTGGCCAGTGTGATGTTCAATGTGATTATGTTTACAGGCGATGATGGGTTGGCCTACAGATTGCAATATCTACTGCATACATTGGGATTATTCATCTTCTGCTTCGGTTTTCTGCCTTTCCTGTTCCGTTATGGGTACAAGCAATTTGTGGCCAGAATACAGGAATAATAATTGGGCTATTGGCAGATATTACGATCAATTCGCGAGTTTAAACCAGAAGCTATTTATTTTCTTTTCCAGTTTGACGGCATCATTGTGATGATTATGGTCGGTGTTACTGACCATTTCGGAAAGCAGGGACTGAAAAGTAGTATTATCGGTTTGGCCCAGTTCCAGATAGCTCAATACCCGTAGCCAGTCAGCTGATTCACTCAAATTGATATCGGCATTATCCCCCAGGTTCTGTAGGATATTAATGGCTTCATTATACTGCCCCTGCTGGTAGTAACTGTGTCCCAGATAGTAACGGGCATCTGTGTATTTGAGATCGTTCGGTTGGATGGTCTGCAGGAGTTGGTCTGCTTCGGCATAGTTTTTATCCATGATCGCTGCAATGGCTTTCTCCAGAGTATCTTCGCTGCTATTGGGGCGCCGGGTAGTGGCGATTGATTCATAAAGGTCTCCGGCAATAGCGTCAGCAGCATACTGGTCATTGGCGTACCAGAACGAGCCGGCTGAAAGCAGCAGCAGTACAGTGGCTGCGATGGCCAATACCCGGCGCAGCGTGGTGCGCGGTTTCATTTGCACTACTTTAGCCTCCGTGCTTGTTGTACTTTGGGTTGCCGACTGATCCCATTCCTGAAATTGCTGCCGCAGGTTGTCGCCGATCTGTAGTTCGACCGCTTCTCTGGCCAGACGGAGCAGATCCACTTCATCGGCCAGGGCCGGGTTGGCGGCTACTTCTGCCTCAAAAGACTGCCGTTCTTCACCGGCCATGTCTCCGGACAGGTATTTTTCTATTTTGTCGATGTTTTCCATATCTGACCTTTTTAATAGGAATGGGGAATGAGAGATGAGGAATGAGGAGCCGCTGCATCATAACATTACAGCATCACAATATCATCTCAACCATTGTTTCCATTTTGGTTGTTCTTCCAGAAATTTCATCAGGGACTGTTGGCAGCGATATTTATTTTTTCTCGCCATCTGGGCACTGCTGAATTCCATTTCTGTGGCGATCTCTTCCATTGAGTACGACAACTGCCACAGTTCAAGGATGCGCTTACAGCGTTCGCCCAATTGTTCGAGGGCTCGTTGCAGCACGTTTTTCTTTTCGTCAGTTAACATTTGGATTTCAGGGGTAGTCTCTTCTATCTGGTCCATTTGGGAGGGGTCGTCCTTTAGTTCTATGCGCGCTTTTTTCCGGCGCTGATTTTGCCAAAGGAAGCGGCAAATGGAATACAAATAACCTTCCAGGGAACTCTCCGCGCGAAATTTTTCTTCTCTGATGTTACGATCCAGTACAATAATCCCTTCGTGGAACATATCATGCCCGTCGTCTTCATTTCCCTGGTTATTGCGAACAAAATGGATGACTTTCCGGCGCAAATCCGCCTTGTTGTACACATAGCGGATGGCTTCCTGTCGGCCCGGCCCGCCTTTTTTGATCGCTGCCACCAATTCCTGATCGGTGAATACTTTCATATATTAGGTGTTTCTTCTCCGGATAATGTGCCCAATGGGTGATAACTTTTTTTTAACACTTGGTAAAGATACGCAAGTTACCTGGTTATCAACACTGGTGAGGTGCTTTGCAGGTAGTTTGTAATTTTGCCAGTATCTTTGGAAGATGGAAGCCGTATATGCAAAATGCAAAATACCCGATGTGCAAATCCGGGCCTTTCTGCAGCCCAAACCTTTACACTGAATCTGAAGCCGATCCTACTGTGATAAAACGTCTACATATCACTGTGCTGTTGTTGGGTCTGATGGCCACTGCATTGGTCGCTCAGGGGCAGGAACACGCTGTACCCGGAGATCAACTGGAACTGGTAAATACTTATCTGGAAAACGCTGAATATGCCCGGGCGGATAGCCTTCTCCAGCGGGTCACACCGGAAATTGAAAAGTCAGCGGATCCGGAATTGCAGGCAAAAGCCCTGCACCTTGCCGGCTATCTCAAACTGGAGCAGGGAGACCAGGAAAATGCACAGGCTGATTTTCGTCGGGCCCTGCAGTTGACCGGGCAGAATTTACCGGCTGATCATCCGGCCATAGCCCAGGCTCACAATGATCTGGGGCATTACTTTTTCACCGTTCGCCAGTTGGATTCGGCTTGGCAACATCATCAGGTCGCTTTAGCGATACGTCAAAAGCACTACGGATCGTCACATCCGAAAGTGGCAGATTCCTACAATAATCTGGGTAATATCTGGCAACTGGCGGGGCAGCCTGAACAGGCTTTATCGTTGTACGAACAGGCGATGCAGATTCGCCGGCAATACGCCAGAGAAGAACCGCTGGACTATGCTGCTTCACTCAATAACCTGGGAAATGCCTATCTCTCTCTCGGCCGGTTGAACCAGGCAACTTCTGCCCTACAGCAAAGTATGCAGATACGCCGACGCCTGCTGGGGCCGGAACATCCTAAGATCGGCAAGACCCTACAAAATCTGGGTATCGCCTTTCTGGAAGCCGGCCAGCTGGATTCTGCCGAATATTACGATCTGGCTGCACTGGAAAACGCCCGACGAAACTTTGATGAGGGCCATCCTCAGTTTGCCGATCTCTACGAGAATCTCGGTAATTGTTACCTACAGAAAGCACAGCTGGATGAAGCCGAAGAATGGTATCGCCGGGCTTTGGCCATCCGCGAGTCCTTTGTCGCCGTTGATTCGATATCTCCGGCCTTTTCCTATTTGCACCTGGGAGACCTGTTTCGTCAGAAAGGAGAATACCTGGAAGCGCTGCAATGGACGGAGAAGGGGTATCAATTACTGAGTCATTTTTTACCCGAAGGAGATCCGGCGCTGGCAGACGCCCTGGAAAAAATAGGATTGTGCCATCTTACGCTGGGGCATCTGTTTGAGGCAAAAGAAGCTTTCACGGATGTTCGGGATATTCGGTGGCAGATCTACGGAACGGCCCATACACAAATAGCGAATGTATTTACCAATTTGGGTACGGTCTATTGGGAAGAAGAGGACTATGGTTCGGCCATCTTTTATTACCAGGAAGCCCTGTCGGTATGGGAGCAACTGCAGGGGGATTATGATCGGCAACAGGCACGGTTGTACAGTAATATCGGCAACAGCTACTTAAAGGAAAAGAACTGGAACCCAGCTTTGGAAGCATACCGGGAGGCCCTGCGATTGACCGACGAAAAGGCCACTGCACTTAAAGCCGAGATATGGCAACAGATGGCCGTGGCCTATGATGGACTACTGCTGTTTCAACCGGCCCTGCAGGCCTGTGCCACAGCTTCCCGTTTTCTGGATCAGACTTCCGGGGAACAACAGCAAAAACGCCTTCTGATCTTAAATGTCCGGGCCAATATCCTGCGACACATCTATCATAAGAACACACAGACCGATACACTTTATCTGGCTGCACAGGCCTATCGGGAATGCCTGGAATTCCTGGACCAGCGTCAGGCTGAGCTCCTGCACCCGGAATCGCGTCAACAGACCGTGAGCTTACATTACGACCTGTTTGCCGGAGCGATCGACTGCCATTTGGCACTGTGGGAACTGGAACGCGACAGCGCACATCTGTGGGCTGCTTTCAGGCTCAGTGAGGTCAGCAAAAGCATGCGTTTGCGGGAAAAGTGGGCGCTTGATCTGCCGAACGGTAACTCGACGCATCTTGCCCTGGCCCGTAGCCTGCAGGTAGAGGAGACGGCTGCCCGGAAATTGCTCCATCAATTGCAGGATCGCAAAGGAGTGCTGGCCATGTTTGCCGGACCGGAGCAGGTATTTTGGTTTTTCCTACACCAGGGCCGTTTGCAGGCAGGAAAGATCGATGATGTTCCAAAGATCAATGAGCTGACCAGAGGATTGGGGCAAAGCATAACAGCCTTTCCGTATGCCGCCAGTGCGGAAAAACCCTTTTGGGATTCCATTTATCAGGTATATGCACTGGAGCTTTACCAAAAAGTGTGGCAACCCATTGCTGCTCATTTTTCGGGAGCTTCCGAACTGGTCATTGTACCGGATGGAGCCCTGGCGTATTTGCCTTTTCCTGTTTTACTCACTACGGAGCCGGCTAATGCCATGCGATATCGTTCCTATCCGTATCTGTTACAAGATTATCAGATCAGCTATGCTTATTCGGTAGCACTGTTGGCACGGGCACTCCAGTTGCCCGCCTTGAAAGGGAGACAGAATTGTCTGGCCCTGGCGCCGACCTTTGAAGAATACGATCAGCCGGCTTTGGATCCTCTGGCGTACAATGCGGCAGAAGTAGACGGGCTGAAAAAGCTGATCGGAGCCAAAACCCTGAAGGGTAAAGCCGCCGGACTGGATGCTTTCTGGAAAATGGCGCCGAAATACCGGATTCTCCATCTGGCAACACATGGTATTGATAATATTAACCGGGGAGATTATTCCTTTCTGGCTTTCTCCAAAATGGATCATCAATCGGAGGGCCGGCTCTTTGTGGCAGATCTGTATCAGAGGGAGATCCACGCCGATCTGGTCGTTATGAGTGCCTGCGAATCGGGAGTGGGAAGATACCAGGAAGGAGAGGGGGTTATTAGTCTCGGCCGAGGTTTTGTGACGGCCGGAGCCAGAAGTGTCGTCTCAACTTTCTGGAGTGTAAATGATGCTAAATCGGTTGATTTTATGCTTGGATTTTACCGGCAACTGCAGCAAGGAGCGGCAAAAGATGCAGCTCTTCGATCGGTGCAACAACAATATATTTCGGAGGCTACCCAGGAAGATGCACATCCCTTTTATTGGGCCGCGTACTTCCCGGTTGGGGATATGAGCCCCCTGAAAGTGGGGCCTGACTGGTCTCGATGGTGGTGGCTGGCGATACTGGTCGCCGGAGGTGTATTGTGGTTCTTCCGGAGCAAAACCAGGCTTCTTAAGAATTTTTCCAAATAATCTTGTTTACAAAGCCGTGACATAGAAACTTTTTTCAACCATTATTTTTGTCCGGGAAATTAAGTCAACAACTCTTAGATCAAATGCCATGTTGGAGCATCTAAAGATCCTTACTGTCACTCACAAGCGAACCAATTTGAATGAAATTGGCGACTACGTATTAAAGGTAGATAGTAAAGAGTTGCTCCGTCAACACCTCCAGCATCTGCATACCCAGTTCCGGCTGGAAGAGTTGTTGTACCTCGCCACCTGCAATCGGGTAATGTACTGTTTTGTGACCGAACATCCGGTAGACTCGGTTTTCACCGCTCATTTTTTTCAAAAGATCAATCCCGAACTTTCTCTGCAACAATTGGAGGAAATAGACGAGCAGGTACTCATCCTTGAAGGAGAAGAAGCCCTGGCCCATATGTTTGATGTAGCGGCATCTATCGACTCGCTGGTCGTTGGAGAACGCCAGATCCTACGTCAATTGCGGGAGGCTTTCGAAGAATGCCGGGATTGGGGACTGACCGGGGATCTTATTCGTTTGATGATCCAGCAGGCCGTGCAATCGGCAAAGGAGGTCTATGGAAATACCCGCATCGGTGAAAAGCCGGTGTCGGTGGTATCTCTGGCCATTCAGCAACTGATGCGTACGCATCTGCCGAAGCAGGCTCGTATCTTACTGATCGGCGCCGGGCAGACGAATAATCTGGTCGCTAAATTCCTCGCCAAACACGGCTTCAACAATGTAACGATCTTCAACCGCAGCCTGCCCAAAGCGCAGGAAGTAGCGGATCTGGTGATGGGGAAAGCTCGTTTACTTACGGAACTGGAAGATTATCGCGAGGGCTTTGATGCCATGATCGTATGTACCGGATCTACTGAGGCGATCATTACTCCTGAACTGTACGCTAAACTGCTGAAGGGCGAATCCGGAGAAAAGATCGTTATTGACCTGGCCATTCCCAATAATGTGGCGCGAAGTGTAGTTGAACAATTCCCGGTCCACTATATAGAGATAGAAGGACTACGCAATCTGGCCAAGTTAAATCTGGCTTTCCGCGAGCAGGAGATCGTTCGTGCTCATCATCTGATCAAAAAACATCTGATAGAGTTTCCTGCCGTCCTGAAACAACGCCGCCTCGAATTGGCGCTGCGCCAGGTGCCGGAAGAGATCAAGGCCGTCAAAAGTAAGGCCATTAATGAAGTCTTCCGCAAAGAAGTGGAAGTTCTGGATGACACCACTCGCGAACTGCTTGAACGCATGCTAACCTATATGGAAAAGAAGTGTATCGGCATTCCGATGAAGGCGGCGCGGGAGGCAGTCTTATAGGTGTTTGGTAACAGATCCTTGGTATTGAATCGCCGAGTACCCAGCACCAAGGACCGAACACCTACTTAAAAAATTCATTCACATCATCTATCTCTATTTCACTCTTTCTCGTCTTGCCAAATAACAGGCTGGTTCCCAATCGCACATTTGCGGAGTGACTGTCCTTAGGACGAATGGCCGTCAGGATGTTGTCGGTGGCGACCAATACCCGGGCCGGACCGATCTGCAGACTCAGATTCAAGCCTACATTCGTAAACTGCTCGTGGCGGTAAGCCAGGGATGTACCGATATTGAGCAGCTCGAAAACCTGCGCATTGGCGGCCAGGGCAAAAGCAGGCTCGGATAACCCGAAATCGTTCTCCTCATAGGCCACCAGAGCTCCCAGATGCCAGGTGTCGTTCACCTGATAACCGGCATTGAAGTAATATCGGGCCGGCAGTAAGGTGGTATACCCATTGGTTGTTTCAATCGGATCGTAAATGGCCCGCAGGGTATCCAGCACGGAGCCCAGTTCCCGATCGTTGTCCAGAATATTCTGAGCCAGGTCCAGCCCGACATATTCATAGGTACCCTGTAAACTGTAGTTCCTGACATCGTTCTGCCAGTCGATCCCGGCACCCAGGTCGAGTGCACTGGCGGCCAGGGTGAGTTTACCCAGTTGTACGCTGGCACCCAGATCGAAGGCTGTCCCGTTATTAGGGCCAAAGAGCCGCTGAGTGGTTAGCTGACCGAAGGAAAAAGCTAAGGCCACTTCACTCCATCCGTCATAACGCAGTGAGCCGGACGAATGTACCAGATAATCGGCATCCAGGGTTAATTGATAAATATCTTCATCGGTAGTCAGTTCCAGTCGATTACGTTCACTGGATATGCTGTGTGTGCCGCTGAGGTATTTTACCCGGCCGCCGACGGTAATTCCT
>JAGQXH010000104.1:11359-15818 GCA_020436695.1 Lewinella sp.
GCCCCAGACCGATTTCGTGGTAGTTATTGAAATCCATGGCCGGACCGAAACCTATAGTTTGGCCGATGAACTGCGCATTGCCCTGCCAGATCAGTTGTGGCAACGTTTTGGGATAATCGAGCACCGCTGTGGATCGCAGCCGGTGCCCCAACGTGACCCAGATGCCTCCCAGTTTGGCACCCAGGCTGATGGTTTCGATATCAATATTTTCGAAGATCTTATTTTGATCAGCCAGTTTGTTGATGGCATTGTTGATCTGCAGTACGTTCTCCCCACGGTCATTGGTCGTGAACAGATCGTTGTATACGATATTTTCGATGCGCAGATTACTGTAAATGCCTGGTCCGCCGATCACGAATTTTGCATCCGGTACTACGGCCGGATTGAGCCGGTTAGCTTGCCAGGTGTTTGGAATGAGTAAGGTGTTGAGTTCCTGTTGCTGGGCAAAAGAAGCAACTGTGCTGAGCAACAGCAGGAATATGATGGAGTATGTTTTATGCATGATCGTTAGTTTGGAAATGGGGATTTATATTACTGATCGCTGACCTTGAGGATGGCGCCCAGACGAATGTCGGTTGACTGGTTATTCAGCACTTTCACCGGAACCCGCCCTTCGTTTACCGTAGAAAAGGAAGCTACGATCAACAGTTCTTTGGCAGAACGCAGTTGTTCAAAACGCGCTTCATCGATATCGATGAATTTGATCTCCTTTGTCGATTCGGTAACGACCCCATCCTGATTGACGGGAGCAGCGGCGACGACTCTTTCCTGTTGCTGGAGTAGAGAGTCTAGGGTCTGACCGTTTTCATCCATAAAATAACCCTGGATGTCTACGGAAAGCGGCAGGCCATTTTCGGTCACCAGCTTAAATTCAGCAGCCGTCACTTTCTGAAAAGTAGAAAAATCCAGTGCAAAAGTATCGCGGGCCAGAAAGTCGCGAGCCTGACCATAGAGCGGCAGATCTACATCGATGCGAACATTATAATAACTATCGTCGGTGATAAAACCGCGAATATTGGTCAGTTGATCCGGGTTGGTAAGTGCATTCACCTCATAATCGACGGCGATGGGCCCGGCCCCCAGTACCTGATCAATGTTGGAATTATCTTTGGTAAAAACAAATTGCCCTTCCTTGATCTGTCCTTTCTCCGCCAGGGTAGGATAGGGGAAGTCAATACCCTGGTCGATGAAGGTGCTTTCGATAGGAAGTACTTCATTGTGTACGGTAAAAACGTTGAACACCTCAAAAATAGAACGGGTGGGTATCCCGAACGAATTCTCGATGTTGAGCGTGATCCGGGGTTCGGCGAAATACACATCCCCCTGCGTCCACTGATCAAAGAAATCGATGAATATGGTATCGCGGCCACCTTCGTAGATCTGATTGCCGAGGTAACCCTCCACGTAGTAGAAATCGAGGTCCTGGATACGGATCACCACCGCAGAGAGATCTACCGGATTACCCAGTGGGTCAAGGGCTTCGTAATCGATATATACGGTGTCATTTTGCGGGATGATCTGATAACCGTTCAGCAAAAGCGGGGAGAAAAGATTGGTCAGTACCGGCTTGGTGCCCGTACCGCCGTATGGGGCAATGGTGCCGGTAAGCTTTAATGGTATCCCGTTCCGGGTCACCTGTTCGGAAGAGATGCTGAACTGTATGGAAAATGGATGCTCATTCTGAGCCGTATAATAAAAAGAGCCGGCCTTGAGGTCCAGCCGGTCCATTTGCAGCCCGTCGGGAGAGCTGAACGGCAGCGGCTGGTGTTTGCTCGCAATGGGGATCAGTGGTACACTGGCAATGGTTTCGTTGATGTTGGCGAATACGTCGGCACTGGTCTGACGCAATACCTCACCGCTATACTGCAGACGAATGAGCCCGTCGGGATCTACCACCAAAGTGGTACGGTCATCCAGCTTGGTCAGAATGTCTTCCAGAGACAGCGTGGTATTGACAATAGGTACGGCATATTCCGCCTGATAATCGACCGTTGTAATGTCTTCAAACTCTTGAAATTGATTGCAACCGGCAGCCAGTAAAGAAGCAAAAAATAAGTAATAGAGTAACTTATGATTCATAACATTCGTATTTCAATAGTTAAACACGAGATCTACTGATAAGTTAGTAGGTTTTGTCCGGGTATGGACGACCCGTAGGTGTAGGATGTCTGATTTGATTGGCAACAAGAATGGGTGCGAGATATGGTTGCGTCTTATCCGAATGGCAAAATTACGCTTTATAACGCAATTGTGCCGGGAAATGTTATAATCGATGAATGATGAATGATAATTGATGGCTCAACACCATTCAATTATCAATTATCGATCATCAATCATTATAAAATGGTATCTTTTCGGCAAAGACGAAGCTGATTTATGGAACTATCGGAAACCGCTTTACCGGTATCCCCCCTTGTAGAACAGGCCCGCCTGTTCGCATGGAGCCTCTTCGAGCAGCACCGGGCTCCTCGTATGGTTTTCCATTCCTATCATTTCACCCGTGATCTGGTGGATAAGGCCAGTGAATTGTGTGAACAGACTAAAGCACCGGGTGATACTGCGGAACTGGTGCAAACGGCGGCCTGGCTGTTACCCGCCTCCTATCTGCTGAATTATCACGATCCGGTCACAGCAAGTACTGATATCGCCCGCCGCTTTTTGCAGCAGCAGGAAGCAGCTTCCATCTCGGCCAATACACTTATCCAGCTATTACAGGATACACTGAAACGGCAAAAGCCGGAAACGCTTGCGGGGCAATTGTTGTCCGATGCCTATCATATAGTTACGTATATCGATCAATACGAATCGCGACACGCACTACTGCGTCTGGAACAGGAACTGTTGGTCAACCGGAGGCACGACCGCCTGGAATGGACCCAGCTGGAGCTACAGGAGTTATTGGGAGTGAAACTGTATACGTCCTACGCCCGCATGCAGTATGAAGCGAAATTAGCGGAACATATACTTGGGCGCCGACAACGCCTCGACAAACTGACTCGCCGGGAAGATACCGATATCCTCCTGGGAGACGGCCATACGGCACCCTTCCAGCACCTGGAACGAGGAGAAACGGCCCGGGCGATCCAGACGTTTTTCCGGGCCAACTATCGCAATCACATCAACCTGAGTGCCATTGCCGACAATAAGGCCAATATCATGATCAGCGTCAATTCTATCCTGATCAGCGTATTGATCACTTTTCTTTCTTACCGCAATATTGGTGAGAATAACCCGGCGATCCTGCTACCGGTAGTCATATTTATTGTATCCGGAGCGGCATCACTCATTTTTGCGATCCTCTCGGCCCGTCCGAAAGTGACCAAACTCCATCAGGAAGGGACAGAGGTCCAGAAGAATATTGTTTTCTTCGGCAACTTCGTTCACCTCGATCTGGATCAGTACGAAGCAGCTATGGACGCCATGTTCCGCAGTGACGAACTCATGTACGGCAACCTCACCCGTGACCTCTACTATCTTGGAAAAGTGCTGGATCAGAAATACCGGTATCTAAGTGTGTCGTATACCATTTTTATGATCGGTTTTGTGACGACAGTTTTTACATTCCTGATTATTTTATTTGCGTGAATATTCACTAATTTATTACCTTTGGCCCGCTCAGCTGAAATGGTGCTTGCGCTGTTCCGGTTATTCAAAATCTGATGAAAACAACGCGTTTAAAGGATATGAAATCTTTCTCTCTTTGTTTGTTTTATCTGTTGGTATCCCTCATTGTATCCGCTCAGGAGTCAGACTATTCAGTCAAACCTAAAACTACCAGACAAATTGGTTTTACCGCTTCGTGGCTAAAAGGGCACCCTGCCTTTTTTGATGTTAATAATATCCGCCACCCAGGTAAAGCAGTAAGCCTGAATTGGGGCCTAAACACTTTCACCGGAGAAAAAAGAAAAGGGAAGATCGGATTTAATGTGCAATTGGATTATGCAACAATTGAATCAGATTTTGAAAGGCTGGAAGCCGGATTAATACTGTCTCGAATAAATGATACCTTAAAGGATGTGAGAGCGGGCCATTTGGGTTACAGTAGCTTATCATTACTGGTTCCGATCTATTATCGATATTACTTAGGGAAAAAGTTTTTCGCAAGTGTAAATCTTGGGGTAAGACTTGCTTTATACGACGATATAGAGTTTGCTTATACAGAATTTGACTACGTGCTTTCTACGGATGAAGTTCTTAACCTGGAGGAAGAGAGAATTGAACGGGTGGATCAGAAACTAATCAATTCCAACCCGGGTATCGGATTTGGACTGTCTTTTGAAAAAGTCGAAATCGAATTGAAAATAGGTAGCAGATCAATTAATTATAACCATTTTTATCTCTTTTCGGATTACAGCTTAGAGATCGGTATAACTGGAATGTACAAGCTGTAATGCCTTTTTCCGGAACCGCATATGAATGCCTGTGGGTAAGATTTACAAATCTCAAAAGAGCATAAGCT
>JAGQXH010001050.1 GCA_020436695.1 Lewinella sp.
ACCGCTCAGGAAGCGAAATGAAAACCCCAAAAGGCACACAGGGGAAGAACGTTTCAATCCTAATTTTCATGGATACCGCTCAGGAAGAGACACCAAAACAAAGCTTTTCAAGAGCGTGATCGTGTTTCAATCCTAATTTTCATGGATACCGCTCAGGAAGAAAATTATAAAGCCATGATTTACATGTATAGTAAGCGTTTCAATCCTAATTTTCATGGATACCGCTCAGGAAGAGTTCAGTGGGATCAAACTCTGCTGTTTTGATCATAAGTTTCAATCCTAATTTTCATGGATACCGCTCAGGAAGGAACACCCGTAGAGTCTCCGTTTAAGCCACAACTCTCGTTTCAATCCTAATTTTCATGGATACCGCTCAGGAAGGCTTAATATGTGCTAAATGTCATCAACACAATAGGTGTTTCAATCCTAATTTTCATGGATACCGCTCAGGAAGCAATTACGACAAGGTTCCTTGCCCGGGCTCCGCATGTTTCAATCCTAATTTTCATGGATACCGCTCAGGAAGATGTATCCGTCATAGCCAAGGCATAGACCCCGCCGTGTTTCAATCCTAATTTTCATGGATACCGCTCAGGAAGTGGGTAGAATGGTTCTCAATAGGGCCAACAA
Source organism: Lewinella sp. (assembly GCA_020436695.1). GTDB lineage: Bacteria > Bacteroidota > Bacteroidia > Chitinophagales > Saprospiraceae > Flavilitoribacter. The sequence goes on from JAGQXH010001050.1 coordinate 631, forward strand.
CTGAAGTTTCAATCCTAATTTTCATGGATACCGCTCAGGAAGTTTTGGAATCCGGGTTCTATACAGCCAGGGGTTTTAGTTTCAATCCTAATTTTCATGGATACCGCTCAGGAAGGACATTCAACCCATTCAGGTTGGAAAGCAAGGCTGTGTTTCAATCCTAATTTTCATGGATACCGCTCAGGAAGACCATACAAAGGCCGTTAGCCATATTGGAAAATGGAAGTTTCAATCCTAATTTTCATGGATACCGCTCAGGAAGTTGAACTTCCATTATTGATTTTTTTAATTACGTTAGTTTCAATCCTAATTTTCATGGATACCGCTCAGGAAGAAGTAAATTTAGGCGGTGACAGAGTAGGCACCGGTAAGTTTCAATCCTAATTTTCATGGATACCGCTCAGGAAGAACCTATGTGGACGAAGACACGGGGGATGTTATCGAGTTTCAATCCTAATTTTCATGGATACCGCTCAGGAAGGATACCTACTATGATGGACCAATCAACGGATGGGTGGTTTCAATCCTAATTTTCATGGATACCGCTCAGGAAGTGGATAACAATAAGCGATGATCTAATAGGATTCTAAGTTTCAATCCTAATTTTCATGGATACCGCTCAGGAAGGAAATAGGACTGAATATCGACAAGGCGAAACTGCCTGTTTCAATCCTAATTTTCATGGATACCGCTCAGGAAGTAGTTCGCGACATGATTATAAAACAACAGGAACTAGAGTTTCAATCCTAATTTTCATGGATACCGCTCAGGAAGTGACAGCACTTGTGCTTTTTCTGGTATCAGTATATGTTTCAATCCTAATTTTCATGGATACCGCTCAGGAAGCCAAAAGTACCGCGAAAGCTCGAAAAGACAGAAAAAGTTTCAATCCTAATTTTCATGGATACCGCTCAGGAAGAGTCCAACGACCTGAAAGCGTATCCACCAACCTGATGTTTCAATCCTAATTTTCATGGATACCGCTCAGGAAGATAGG
>JAGQXH010001051.1 GCA_020436695.1 Lewinella sp.
TATCATCATACCGCACCAGTATCTTCCATTTATGCGCTGCATGAAGCACTCAATCTGGTGCTGGAAGAAGGTCTGGAAAACCGTTGGGCACGACACCGGGAGGTCCATCTTTATCTACAGTCCAAACTGGAAAATATGGGCTTCCGCTATCTCGTGGAAGAACCGTATCGATTACCCAACCTCAATTCCGTGTTTCTCCCCGAAGGCCTGGACGAAGCCAAACTGCGCCGCCAACTGCTGGATCAATACAATATCGAAGTGGGTGGTGGACTCGGTGCTTTCGCCGGTAAGATCTGGCGGATCGGCATCATGGGCGAAAGTTGTACCCGCAATCATGTCAATATGCTGGTGGGGGCTTTGGAGGAGTTGATGTAACGAATGATCTTCACTAAGTTTTTGAGTTAATGTATTGGAACAACAATAATAGTGGACAGCAGTCAATTGCCTTTTCCCGCAAAAGGCAATGCCTCGCTGTGTTGTTGTTACTGGTACTTTGTTCGCATCGCATCGTTGGCCTGTTAAGTACGGATCTGGTCTATCTGATGGAAGTGAATGCTGCCATGGACGACCGTGAACAGGCGATCGCCGATAGAATTCGCACCGACAGTGAGGTGGAGGTTCACGTTGAGTTGCAGAGTGATGAGCAGATGGAATGGCTCCAGACGCTGGGCTATTCGGCGCCGTCTATCTTTTCAGAAGATGTGGACGGAGAAACTGTGTACTACACCATTGATGACCCTATGGCAAAAGCGGTCGAATACGAGCACTTCGACACGGAACCGCAGCCTTTGGGAACGTCGGATAAATTTCCCACGGCAAGCCCGGATCAGCGGTTGAGTAAATTCTTCTTTTGGGATCATCATTTTCATTTTTCAAGAGCGCTACCCCTTCAGGTAAGGGGTAGGACGGTGCCGGTATTTCTGGATAAGTACGGCTCTCCGGTGCCCACACCTCCTCCGAAAAAGCACGCCTGATCTTCACGCGGCCTTCCCGGCCGGGATTTAGCTTATAACGCTTTTAATTAATAAGGATGTCGACCAGGCTTTTGGCGCCTGGATTCGGCCATTTATTCATTGCCGGCTGATCACTTGATCAGTCGGACTCTAATTACGATTTCCATGAAATCAAGTATATATCTTACACTTATTTTCATTTTAAGTTGGTCGGTTGTCACTGCCCAGCAACTCGTTGATGTACGCGGTCAGGTTAGTGATCCTAACGGTGAACCGCTGACCGGAGCGCTGGTGATGCTCAATGATACTTCCGGAACCACTACTGGTAATGACGGACATTTTCAATTGAGCTTGCCCAATGGAAAATACCGGCTCACCGTTTCTTATCTGGGGTATGATGCTCAGGAGGTAGCCGTAGATACACGGCAGCCCGATCTGGAGACCATCATTCTCCCGGTGAGTAGTACTACCCTCAATGAGATATTGGTGAGTGCTTCTCCTCATAATTTCAAAAAAGATTTTAAAGGTTCAAATTACCGCATCAGTCCTACGGCCATCAACAACATTAATCCGCTGAGTACGGAAGAAGTGTTACGCACCGTACCCGGTATCAATATCATTGGTGACATGGGGCTATCCAACCGGCCCAAC
>JAGQXH010001052.1 GCA_020436695.1 Lewinella sp.
CCATATCACGGACTGTGCTGATCGCATTGTGTTTCTTTGCACCAGAGTTCTCGGAAAATAGAGATTTTTTAAGCCATGAAACGAGAGTGGCCTGCATGGGATGCAGGCCACTCTTAATACACCGAATAGAAAGTGAAAAAGTCAATAATCATTCTCGCCCTTGCGATCGGGGTATTCGGACTATTGCACGCACAAAGCGATACTTCTTCCTTTAGCCAGAAACTGGCCAAATACAAGATCAAAGCTTCGGTTGGTTTGCAACTGTGGACGACCTACACCACCAACATGGAGTATTTCAACGCCGAGCAGGGCCGTTACGAAGCGGTGGACAATCGCCTCAATACCCAGCTTAGGCGTACCCGTCTGACCCTTAAGGGGCAACCCTACGAAAATCTTACCTTCAATCTTACGGCTTCCCTCGATCTGGTAGGAAAAGATGTGATGGCGGCCACCGAAGCGGGTGCCAATAATGGTGCATCTCCTTCTTTCCGGGTTTGGAATGCCTTTGTACAATGGCGGCTCCTGCCCAAAAAAGAGCATCTGTACCTCACCGCAGGATATTTTGCACCGCAGATCGGCCGGGAGAGCATTACTGCCGCGCTGCGTTCTACTTCTATGGAGAAAGCCTGGTCGCAGAATTATCTACGTACTCATCTCACTGGTATCGGCCCCGGTCGGGCCATGGGCCTAAATCTCGGCGGCATCATACCCACCCGGCAACCAGGTCTGCAGTTTGGTTACGAGCTGGGCGTATTCAATCCGGTTTTTGAGAGCCTGAGCGGTAATTCAACCGGTAACCGGTTTTCGCCGCTGACAGTGGGACGGGCGACTATCGACATTGGAGATCCGGAAAATCCTCAATACAGCATCAGCCATAAGATCAATTATTTCGGAAAGCGCAAAGGCCTCACTTTGGGGGCAGCGATCGCGCGGCAGGGACGAACCGATCTGTTCCATGAAAACCGGGCTGCCGGTATGGAGGTATTGCTCAACTACGGGCCACTGAATCTGGATGGTGACTACTACCTGCTGGAGCGGGGAATGGATGCATCGGAAGTGACCGGTTCATTTAAAACAAAGGGACAAACCGGCTATCTTCGTCTAAGTTACAATATTGATCTGCCGGCAAAACTGGTACTGGAGCCCGTAGCTATGTACTGGTTCTACAATGGTGCCATGACGGCCGAAGAGCAGGAACGGGCACTGGAAGTAAAAAGCTTCGCCGGCCAGGATGAGAGCCTGGATATAGGTGCGAATTTGTATTTTAACCCGGACTTGAAGATCAGTCTTCACTACACCCTTCGCTGGGGTGATGCCGGTGAGAGTGAGCCAGGCGCTACCTTCAATAATTACTTCCGTCAATCCGGACTGGGAGCAATCCGACGGGGCAACTGGATTGGATTGGGTCTGATAGGAATTTTTTAATGGGAAACCATCATATGGTGTTTCCTTTTACCTTAGTAGTTTGACGGAAATAAATGAACCAATTTTTTCTAGAGGTTTTGAAAATTTCGCGCACCATTTCTTGTTAGTCAATGGCTTAGCGAAATATTAAAAACCTAAAATTGGTTCATTTATTTT
>JAGQXH010001053.1 GCA_020436695.1 Lewinella sp.
CAACCGGCTATAGAGGATTTGACTATTGACTGCTGACTGCCGACTTATGACTATAAACAAATTCGTCCGATATATACAATACGAAAAGCGCTTTTCTACGCATACCGTACTTGCCTACCAACAGGACCTGGAACAACTGTCTTTCTATTTACAATGTGATTACGATCTGAATGAAATATCACAGGCCCAGGCTATCCATATTCGCTCGTGGATGGTACAACTGATCGAAGAAGGATATCATGTTAATTCGGTGCGACGCAAGTTGTCGACCCTCAAGGCCTTCTTCAAATACCTGCAGAAGTACCATGGTCTGGAGCACAATCCAATGCGTAAGGTCGTGGTACCCAAGTCGGGAAAACGATTACCGGCCACGCTGGGAGCGGCTGAGTTTAATGATCTGCTGGATCGTCTAACCTTTCCGGAAGGATACTCCGGTTACCGCGATAAGATGATACTGGAATTGCTGTACGGCACAGGGATCCGGAGGGCAGAGCTGATCGGCCTGCGGCTGGGAAGTATTGACTGGGGAGGCGCTTTACTTAAAGTACATGGTAAACGGGATAAAGAACGACTTGTGCCGTTATCCGCTCATCTGATAAAGTTATTACAACAGTATATTGAGGTGAGAACTGCGGAATTTGGCACAGGCGTCTCCGATCGCTTGTTTCTCACCGGACGGGGAAAGCCGCTTTATCCAAAACTGGTATACAATACGGTAAAACGATATTTATCCTACATAACGACTAATGAACAGCGCGGCCCCCACGTGCTTCGTCATTCCTTTGCAACCCATCTCTCGGAGAACGGTGCTGATCTAAACGCGATCAAAACCCTGTTGGGACATAGTAATCTAGCTGCCACCCAGATCTATACTCATAATTCGATTGAAAGACTGAAAAAAATCTACCAACAGGCGCACCCCAAGGGAGAAAATTGATGTTTTAATTATATACCATGTTGTGATACAAGGATGAGTTATTGAACACCAGACATAGAAATTTTTTTGATAACGGGCTTTCCACTATATGGGTGAACGCCCCTTAAAAAAAATGGAATTTATGAAAGTACACACAGAATCCGTACAATTTAAGGCAGATCAAAAGTTGATCAGCTTTATTGAGAAGAAACTAGCGAAAATGGAACAGTATTTTGATCGGATCATTGAAGCTCGAGTTATCCTGAAATTAGAAAATTCCGGCCAGGTCAAAGACAAAATAGCAGAAGTGTCGCTTAGCGTACCCGGTGACACGATCTTCGTAAAAGAGATTAATAAGACGTTTGAAGCTTCTATCGATGGTGCCGTCGGTGCATTGAAGCGCCAACTGATCAAATATAAAGAAAAACTGCAGGAACATTGATCTGTTCCTGAATGCCGGCCGGAGAGCTTCTCCGGATAATGGCCATCATAGCAATAAAAATAAACTCATCCGGATAGACTGGTGCTATCCGGATTTTTTTTTCTTACTAATTGACCCAAGTTGTCAGTAATCAATAATCAGTTGTGATGGAAAATGCTAAGATTGAGCTGATCAACTTGAGGGCGAAGGGATCGAAGCCCTCATATT
>JAGQXH010001054.1 GCA_020436695.1 Lewinella sp.
GTCAGTTTTATGATCTCTTCGATGAATAAGTGATTATATCTGCCACCGAAAGGAAATATGTACTGATCCTGACCGTGGCTGACACCGAAGATGTGCATAAAGAAAAGGCTTAACATGATGGTCTTTTTCATTTACTTCTGATTGAGCTTCCAAAATACCCAAAACGATTAACAAAATATACCACTTTTGAGCAACTGCGACGGATCAATGTGTAATCCAAGCCTAATCCGGATAGAAAACTCAAAATGAGAAGTCAACTATCTGATCATTAAAGATCATTCTCCGGCTGGAATTTAGGTGGGACTCTATTACCTTTACGGCAGCATTAGAAATGAGAACCCCTCTGCCTTCGGCACCTCCCCTCGGGGGAGACTCTTAGCCAAAGTACCTTGAAGGTAGATTTAAAATTGGTCCTACCTTTTGGAAGGAGGTAGTTACGAGGAATGAAACCGCAAATGTAGAAGATGGAACGCAGTTCGTTTAGCCTGGCCTGGAGCATACTAATTCTTACCGCAGCAATGCTGTTGTTATATCCATTGTTACACCAGCAGGTGAGTGGATTGTCGGCGCATTTCCGTTCCTACAATTTCTTTGACCACTTTCTTATGGATAGTACGGCAACGCTCGCAGATACTTCCGCCGTGATCGATACCGTGGCGATGGAGCCTGAGATGGTCAAACCCAAAGCTCCACCTCCACCGCCGCCACCACCGGCCTATGCAGGAAAAGCCGGACTTGAAACTTTCTATGAGGCTTTGCGGGCAGGTAAAGGCCAGATCCGGGTAGCTTACTTTGGCGATTCCGCCATTGAAGGCGATCTGATCTGCCAAACCCTCCGCGACAGTCTGCAACGCCGGTTCGGCGGATCAGGCGTCGGGCTGGTGCCGATCAGCAGTCCAATCAGGGGATTTCGGCGTTCGATCAAGCACAATACATCTGCCAACTGGTTCCGGCGCATGCTGGGGCAAAAGAACTGGCCCGGGTATCCACTCGGCATTCTCGGCGGCTATTTCCTGGCCGGAAAACCACCCGAACCACAGGATAGTACAACGGTAGATACTGCAGTTCCCAATCCCGACAGTATTGCCCTGAAAAAAATGGAGGAAGAAGACGAGGTTTCCGAAGAGGAGGGTTTTTGGGTCACCTACCGCGGTGTCGGGATGTTCCCGGGACTGCGGCAGATCCCCCGTGCGCGACTTTTTTATTCAGCTCCCATTCCAGATTCCGTGGGGCATGTAGATCGGGCAGGCAGTGTAAAAGTCAGTTCCGGAAACTGGAATGCCGCTTATCCGTTAAACGGACCAGAAGCCGTCAATCAGGTCTGGTTATGTGATAGCACCGTCCGGCAATTGAACCTGGAATTCGATATGACCTACACGCAACCTTTATTCGGTGTGAGTCTGGAAAGTGATCAGGGCGTCATCGTAGATAACATTCCCTCGCGCGGAAATTCCGGAGGCAGGCTTACACAGGTGCCCTATTACCGGTTAAACGCTTTTGACTCTCTCCTGGATTACGAATTGGTTATCCTGCAATTCGGTTTG
>JAGQXH010001055.1 GCA_020436695.1 Lewinella sp.
CATTTATTTTTTGGTATAGCTATTGATGAAAAAGCCCGTGAGATCATTTTGCTCAGCAAAATGCTTCTCCTCCCGGTTTATGGGATAGCCGTATTAGGGCATTTGCGCCAACACACAAGGAATATCACCAACTACTACTCGTTTACGGAAAAGATCATCCTCAGATGGCTCCGTTTTTTGGTATGGAGTTTCCTGATCATTTGGACAATAGCTGCGGTAAGTCAGTTATTATTTGCTTACGGTCAATTGGAAATCCCTCAATACGGCGGCCAGTTCACTAACCTGGCACTGGGCTTGTTTGTCTTAGCGATCGGTTACTTCGGTATTCGTCAAACCACTATCTTTTTCCCCGCTCACTTGATCGAAGCATCGGGGGGGACGCCAATGGTATTGACCAGAAAAGAAGAGGGGAACGATCAGCAGGAAAAAGAAGAGGAAACTGGTATAGATGAGACGGAGCAGTTGGATAGGTCACAGTATCTGCAACTATTGCAATTCATGGAAACAGAGAAGCCTTTTTTGGATGGTCAGCTGACCATTTTCAAACTGGCTACTCAAATAGAAATGCCACCACACAGAATTTCCAAACTGATCAATTCCTATGGCAAAGTGAACTTCTTCGATTTTGTCAATCGGTATAGAATCGAGGAGATCAAGGACAAGATCCACCAGAAAGTGCACCGACAGCAAACGCTACTGGCAATTGCTCTCGATTGTGGTTTTAATTCGAAAGCGTCCTTTAACCGGGCATTTAAAAAATGGACCGGAAAGACACCAAGGGAATACATTCAAGGAGAAAATCCTTTAGACTTTCTCAATAATTAATCTGCCATCCCAGTTCAGCTGCAGTTTTGTAGCCTTATCTGTATTATGCTCCAGCAACCAATAAGACATCGGCTTCACAATGGCCTGTTCGATAGCCCGTTGTAGCGGCCGCGCTCCATAGCGTTTATCGAAACCGATACTCACCAGATGATCCACCAACGGATCGTTGAATATGAGTTGCAGATTGCGTTTGGTGAAACCTTCCCTAGTGGAAAGATCTTTCAATTCCTTAAGGGTGATCTTGCGTAGGTCTTCGCTATTAATGGAGTTGAAGTAAACCACGCTGTCGATCCGGTTGATGAATTCCGGGCGGAAGTGCTTTTCAATGGCCGAGCGGTAGGTGGTGGACTCCCGGTCCGTTCCCTGGAAACCGATAGCCGGTGTGGTTGAAGCCCCCAGATTAGAGGTCATGATGATGATCGTATTGCGGAAATCCGTGAGCCGGCCGAAGGCATCTACCATTAAACCTTCATCAAGTAAGGTGAGCAGCGCATCGAAGATAGAAGGAGCTGCTTTTTCGATCTCATCGAGAAGAATCACCGCAAAGGGGCGTTCCCGTACTTCTTTCACCAATTGCCCTACCTCCCGGCCGCTGCCGATCAGCCGGCTCAGCTGTCCGGGATGCTGAAACTCACTCATGTCGATGCGGATGAGCGGTGATTTTTTCTGTCCCTGCCCGAAAAAGTAATCCGCCAGGGCCTTCGCACTGG
>JAGQXH010001056.1 GCA_020436695.1 Lewinella sp.
CAAAATGTCCTGCTCTTTTTTTAGATCCACATATAGATGGAACAGATAGCTTTCCGCCAGCAGTCGGTCTTCGTAAATGGAAGTAAAAGAGTGCTCCAGTTCCTGAAACCTTTTACGCTGCAACAGATTAGTCAGCATGGTCAGGCCAAGAATAGCTGCCAGCAGAATGGCCGCCGTAGTTTTGTTTTTAATGCTATAGGTCCATTTCATAAGTCTTGCTTTAATGCCTAAACTACCAATTCTCTGCGATCAGCCCGGCCAGTTGTTGTTGCCCTTCAGGCGTCAGGTGAATACCATCCGAGGATAGTTTTTCCCAATCCGGGAGCAGTTTGGAATAAACATCCACAAATGTACAGCCCATTCGCCCGGCTACCTCCCGGAAACGCGGTAACAACCAGGCTACATCCGCCGCACCACCGTAATACTTGGGGATCAGTTGCTCGTCAGGTGCATAAGGCGGAGGCGAAACGATATAGATCTGTGGCCGGAATGTCTGGTAGGTGGCATTTGCTTTTATCTTTTGGATGAGTAGTTCCATATTTTTAGGAACCATCTCCAGACTGTCATCGAACACAGCCTTACAATCATTAGTGCCCAGCAGGATCACGATCTTATCCAATCCTTCCAGTTCCTGAACGGCGGCTTCCAGATAGTGGTCTACATTGGCCAGCGTATTCAAAGAACGGCGGCCCAGATTATCAAACCCAATGGTATTGCCTGAGACGCAGGTGTTGTAGATCCGATCAGGGAATTGCAGCTTGCGCAATTGGGTTACCCATCCGTATTCCAATGCACCGTTACTGTCACCGATGGCTAGGATCTTTTCATTTTCCAGGTGATCCAGCGCCCGGTCATATAGGATCTCATGACCTCCCTCGAAAATGGTCACCTGTACTTTGTCCTGATACCTTCGCTGATAATGCGTCCAGCCTTTTATTGCCTGCGATGGATGCGATATCGTTTTCGTGCGTCTTGCCAGTAAGGTCAGCATATCCTCTTTGCTCACCAGTGAGGCAGTATGCCCGGGTTCAAAATCCTGTACGACCTTATTGTAAAAATTCAGGCTCTGGGTAATGGGTACCGACCCGGTATAACCATCGTGAATACCGGCAAAAATGAACAGTTTGCTGTTCGTCCGCTTACGCACCGGCGTCAGCATAAAATACGGGGATCGCTGTCGGGCCTCGGCCCGGTTGATATCGTAGTCGTCGGCAGCTGCGTGTCCCGGATTGGTCACCATAGCCAGATCATGGGCGTACTTCTGGCCCCGGCCCACCGATTCGTAATACCAGTCTTCCAGATTGGAAATAGGCACCCAGGCCGAAAAAGTACGGATGTCGTGCCGGGATCGCATATAGGTAAGCAACGTTACATGACCGCCGCCACTGTGCCCGATCACGTGTATCTCTGACGGCCTTACTCTGGCTTCCTGCAAAGCATAATCGATGGCATCGTCAATATCCTGAATAACCAGTGCGCTGCCCCCGGCTTCCGGGCGGTTATTAGGCCCACGGAAATGGGG
>JAGQXH010001057.1 GCA_020436695.1 Lewinella sp.
GGATAGCCTATCAGGCCGGGATGATACCGGTAAAAAAAATAGCAGACCAACAAGGCAAAGCCCAGGTCCATCGCCTGTAATAAATAAAGCCGGCCATCGCCCTCCAGGTAAAAATAGGGATGGTCTTCCAGGTCAAAGTTGACGATGGTAGCTACCGCATTGTAAAAATAGTGCAATAGGATCGTTACCAATATTTCACCGGTCCAGTGATATATAAAGTAAGCACCCAGGGAGAAGAAAAGACGTTCGAGTTGCCCCATCAGCAGATAGCGAAAATTCTTCAGATCGATGTGGTAATTGATCTGCCGCAGGTCTCCCGGCAAATGAAGCAGGGCAAAAAACAGCCCTACCCCAAGGATCACCAGCCCTTCCTGACCATGCTGAGCGAAACCCAGAAAACCGGTATACGCAAGATAAGTGAACCACCATTCCTCTAAAGGAGGAGCCAGAAATACCGACCGGAAAATGGAAGACTTGCGGTAGTAATGCCGTATCCCCTCGTAAGTATAATCAGAAGGACCACCGATTAGTGCCCGGAAAACCGCAGGATACAATACGTAAAAAAAGACATAGAACACCAGCCCGTACAGCAGGACATATACTTCCCATCCATCTTTAAAAATAGTGTGCAGCATGGGGTAGGTGCTTTAGTTAGTAAAGATAAATCGATTGCACGGATTTCTTTTAGGCCAAACCGAACTTATTGGCGCCACAAAATCTCCATATTTTAACATTTTTCCTATCTTGACCGGAATAGCTCACCTTCTATTAAAAGATTCCCTGAACATTTATCGTTCTACTCTGAAGTAAGAACATCACCCGTTTTCGTGCGTTTCAATTCTAAACTACAGCGCACATTTAACAGGTCTTCTTTGTTGCAAGAGGCACTGTGTATGTGTTATACTACAAACCATTTAATAATCCATAATCTTTCAAACATGAAATTCCAACTAAATTTCATCCTACTCATTTGTTGCAGTTTGCTGGTTACGTCCTGCGTCAGTACCAAAAAATATGAGGCCATGCAGGCCAGTATGCAGGAAGATCTGGACCTCGCCAACGAACAACTTGGCCAGTGCGGTCAGGACCTCAATAAGTACATGAATATGTTGTCATCCTGTGAACAGGAAAAGACCCGTTTACAAACTTCCCTGAATCTACGGGAAGAGCAGATCAATGACCTTAGAACCCAGGTGACTGATTTTCGTGAGCAGCGCGACAAGCAACTGACTCAGGTAGGTGATCTTACGGTGCTTTCTCAATCGGCTAATGAGAATATCAAGGAAACCCTTTCTCAACTGGAGAAAAAGGATAAATACATCCGTCTTCTTCAGGCAGCAAAGTCTAAAGCAGACTCCATTAACCTGGCACTTGCGGTTAATCTGAAAAGTGTACTCCGGGAAGGGATAG
>JAGQXH010001058.1 GCA_020436695.1 Lewinella sp.
GTACAAACACCCAACAAATACTTCATTATTGAAAGCCATTCCTGGCTGCCTGGTTTCATCGCCTGGATACCCCGGAGCATGCAGATCCGTCTGATCCGCTTTTTCAATAAGTTCTGGGCCAAAGAGACTGCCCCCGACTGGCATCTGCTTACATACCGGCAGATGCAGCAGCTTTTTCCGGATGCCACGATCTACCGGGAGAGGCGTTTTGGGTTCACTAAATCCCTGATTGCCGTCAAAACGGCTACGGCCACCAGTACTGTGGTTACGGATATGAATAAAACCAATATCAATCCCCAGCCGGCATATTAGCAAAAAATTATACAGCGTCTTTGTGAAAGTGATGCGGTAAATTGTCGTAAAACTTAGGGGAATTGTATGCCCATAAGCTTGCTCCTAACATTAAATGGCCGTATTTTGATCAAAAGCAAAAATATGGACATTGAAGTGATCAAAGGCGATATTACCCAGATTGAAATAGAGGCTATTGTTAACGCCGCCAACTCAACTTTGCTGGGCGGTGGCGGCGTGGACGGCGCTATCCACCGGAAAGGAGGTAAGGCTATTTTGGAAGAATGTATACAGATCCGCAACCGGCAGGGTGGATGCGCGGTGGGCGAAGCCGTGATCACCACTGCCGGTGAACTTCCTGCCCATTACGTTATTCATACCGTAGGGCCGGTCTGGCATGGCGGAAGTAATAACGAAGCCATAAAACTCAGGAATTGCTACCTCAGTTCTCTTCGACTCGCGGCAAAGCACAATATCCGGTCAGTTGCCTTTCCCAATATCAGTACCGGCGTTTATCGCTTTCCCAAGGCACGGGCGGCAAAGATCGCGGTAGAAGCCGTGCGGGAATATCGCTCGGAGAATACCATTGTGGAAAAGGTGGTGTTCGTTTGCTTTGACGAGGAAAATTATGGACTGTATCGGGACTTACTCCCGTAGCTGCGGATGACTTTCAGTTGAAACCTGCAGAACGTATTGCTTATTTGTAATAGCTTTGAAAGCGAAGCTCTTTATCAATGATCAGTCGGTGGCAGAAATCTGGTTGGATGGAGTCGAAGAGGATCACCTGACCACTACGATCCTAACTATTCCTGATGATCTGCAGCGGGAACAAACGCTGAAAGTAAAAGTACAGACAGTCGATAAACGGTGGATGCCGAAAACAGCTGAGGTTCGATTATTGAACCAACAACCCAGCTGAGCTATTCATCTGTAAAATGTATACAAGCTCCGGGAATATATATACGCCGGTGCACGGATCTGCCTGTAGCTTTGTTGTCAACAAAAGCAAAGAAAATGACAACAATTGATAGATCAAAACCCGTACTGGTCACCGGAGCAACT
>JAGQXH010001059.1 GCA_020436695.1 Lewinella sp.
TATTGATGTGGAAAGTGAGGTAGGTGTCGGCACGGTATTTAGAGTCTATATTCCTTTTCGGGCGGTACTCTCGACCGGGCAACTACCTGAAATTCCTGAAATTATTTCGGTGTCTTCCCGACATGCACAGGTATTGGTGGTGGAAGATCACCCCATCAATCAGCAGCTAATGCGGGCTATATTGGACAAACTGGGGTATCGGAATGAGGTAGTAAACAATGGACAGGAAGCATTGCGTTTGCTTGAAGAAAAGTCTTTTGATCTTATCTTTATGGATGTGCAAATGCCGGTTATGGACGGATATAAAACGACGAAAGCCATTATTTCGCGTTTTGGATCCCAAAAACGTCCGGTGATCATTGCCATGACGGCCAACGCCCTGCAAGGAGATCGGGAAAAATGTCTGGAAGCGGGCATGGATGATTATATTACCAAACCGGTGCAGGCCAGTATGATTACTGAAAGGATACGAATTTGGATCGGTAGTGATGAAAAAGAAAAAAGTAGCAGACAGTCGGTAAATTAAAAATGTGGTATCCAACGTTTAACAACAAATCCCACTTAATGTGAAACGCACGCTCCATCAGGTTATCAAAGGAACTTACCGTCCCCTTCAGCCGGCTTTGATGGGATTGCTATTGCTGCTTGCTATGGAGCTGTGCGCGCAAGCTCCACAGCCGAGTGGAGGTCAGGTACGTTTTAGTCTGGATCAACTCATGAGCCGGTCGCAGTTGCTGAGTGGTGAGTGGGAGATGGCCCGTGATACTTTACTGGGGCCGGAAGCTTTTCAGAACGATAGCCTTCCCTTCCCTCTGGAAACGGTTAACTTTCCGGAACTGTGGAATAAACAGGCCCCTTTCAAAGGGAAACGCGCTGCCATGGGCGTGGCCACTTATCATCTGCATATCAGCCTGGACCGGACTTCTGATACCTTACTGGGCCTGTTCATTCCTGATTTTTATTCCGCTTACGAAATGTGGATCAACGGTATACCGCTGGCTCACAACGGGAAGGTGGGGATGGATGCATCGAGCACCATTCCTCACTGGTTGCCGATGGTGCAACCGTTCCCCGTTTCGGACCGGGAACTGGATATAGTACTGCAGATTGCCAACTTCCACCATTACAAGGGAGGCCCCGGAGAGCCGATCCGTATCGGCCGCTATCAGAACCTGAAAGAATACCTGGACAGCCGCTACTTTTTTCTCTTCATCATCATGGGGTTGTTCCTGATGACGGGCTTCTTCCTCCTGTCTTTCTGGCTGGTGGGGCATCGTGAAAAAGGATTACTTTTCTTCAGCTTGTTCTGCCTGGTATACAGTTATTATTCG
>JAGQXH010000105.1 GCA_020436695.1 Lewinella sp.
ATTCATCTGGCTGGGATTGCTGGCCGGTTGTATTGGTGACGACATCATATTTGATACCGTTCCGGAAACCCTGCGGATCATCAATCCGGTGGATACTCTTGCGGTGGGTGATACCGTCGCTTTTAAATTATTGTTTACCAACAACATCGGCCAGGAAGAGCAACGAACCGCCTATTGGTCAAGTTCGGATGAGACCATTGTAACCGTAGATGATGCCGGCTCGGCTATCGGGATCAGCAAAGGAACGGCTACCCTGACGGCTACGGTAGACCTAACGAACGGTATTTCCCTGAAGACCTCACTTCCATTGGTCGTGGATGCCGAAACCACCACCGGTGGAGGAGAGAACCAACGGCGCGGTACGATCAAAACCACCAGCACCTATGAACTACAGGGCGATTTTGTGGTGACCAAAGAAGGTTCGGAACTGGTCATTGAAATCGCCGATAATTACGAAGCAACCAGTGCGCTACCCGGCTTATATGTATATCTTTCCAACAACCCTAATTCTAAAGAGAATGCGCTGGAGATCGGCCCGGTCGAAGTGTTCAAAGGCGCCCATAACTATCGGGTAGACGGGGATATTGCGCTGAATCGGTACGACTACTTACTGTACTATTGCAAGCCTTTTAATGTGAAGGTTGGTGATGGGAAGATGGAGTGAAAAGAATAAAAGTCGTAGGCACAGCCTACGACTAACAGGAGTCTTAAGCATAGCCTACGACTTACTGACACCGTCAACATTTAAAAGCCCATTACACATCTAACAGCATTCAAATGAAAAATCCAAGCATATTTATTCTGGCCATTGCGTTTCTCCTACCTATGCCCCAATTGCAGGCCGGAGGTTGGCCGCAGCCCAAAGGCAACGGGTACTTTAAACTATCGGAATGGTGGCTGGTTGCCGATCAACATTACACAGATCAGGGTTTGATCGATCCGAATCAGACTACCGGTCTTTTTAACACCACCCTGTACGCTGAGTACGGGCTTACCGACCGCTTAACGGTCGTCTTCAATATGCCCTTGTTCAGTCGCAGCTATTTCAACAACCAGGTCTCCTTTACTACGGGAGAAGTGCTCATTCCCGGAGAAGCGATCAACTCGGTGGGCGATGCCGACCTGGGTTTCCGGTACGGCTTTTTAAACAAAGGCGGCTGGGCGGCCAGCGCAAGTGTGATCCTCGGCATTCCACTGGGAGAAGACAGTGGTGGTCCCAGCGGCGTACTGCAAACCGGAGACGGAGAGTTCAATCAAATAGTCCGGTTGGATTTGGGACGTGGGTTTAGTATCGGTTCGGCAGAGGCTTTCGCCAATATCTATGCCGCTTTTAATAACCGGACCAATGAATTTTCGGATGAGTACCGCTTCGGCATCGAGGGAGGCGCTACTTTCCTGAATAAGAAGATCACAGCAGTTGCTCGCTTATATGGGATAAGATCTTTGAGGAACGGTACCCTGCCATCGGAAGGCATTACCGGCACCAGTATTTTTGCCAACAACAGCGAATTTTTGGCCTTTTCACCGGAAATAGCCTACAATATCAATGATAAATGGGGCGTATCCGCCGGTTTCGGCAAAGCGCTGTCGGGTAAGATCATTTTTGCGAATACTTCTTATTCGGTCGGCGTTTTCATGAAACTTCAATGACGTTAAAATGCTGCAATTTTCGAATGCTGTGATGGGACTATTCTTCCCTTAGGGGTA
Organism: Lewinella sp.; assembly: GCA_020436695.1. GTDB lineage: Bacteria > Bacteroidota > Bacteroidia > Chitinophagales > Saprospiraceae > Flavilitoribacter. Next base: position 1,708 of record JAGQXH010000105.1, read on the forward strand.
CCAGCTTAAATTCTACGCGTCTGTTTTTTTGTCTGCCAGCCTCGGTATTATTGTCAGCAATAGGAGTTGTTTCTCCCATTCCGGTAAAGCTCAACCTTGCTCCGTCAATACCGCTGGTTTTCAAATAATCCAGTACGGCTTTTGCCCTCGCTTCAGAAAGTTGCCGGTTATCATCTTCTTTACCGACATTGTCAGTATGCCCAATAATCTCGATGGAAGTATTTTTTTGTTGTTTAAGTTTTTCGGAAAGAGTTGACAGGGACTCGAATGATTTAGGCAGTAGCTGGCTTTTCCCTGATGAGAAATAAATATCATTGATCACTATTGGCGTATTCACTACTACATCCGGAGCCTTTGGAACCTCAACCACACTAATATTGTCAAAGTAATAGTAAAGCGCTTCACAATTTTGCGTTACATCGAGATTGGCCCCTTTAAAATTTCCGAGAAACAAATATGCTTCATCCCCGGTAGCATCGTAAAAACCGGATATTCGTTCCCAGTTCTCTTCCCCGTTGATGCGCTCATTTTCTCCTTTGAGGTGGATAAATCTGGAATTAACGCTAAGCCCCCAGTCCGTTTCGGGCAATTTCGGAATGGTATCCACAAACCAGACACTTAAAGTTTTAAATGATTTTTTGCAAAGGCTATTTTGAGCAGAACGGCTTACATACATGCTCACTTCATAACGTCGGCCTTTTTCTAGTTTGTGCATTAAACTTCCAATAATAAATTCACTTTTGTAGCCCAGGAACATCCCCAAATAGTTCTCGCCATCATAAGCCCTATTGCCTTTTCTGGCCATAGATTTATCTTCCATTTCATCCAGATTACCAAGGAGTAGGTCCGGGCTTTCACATATTTTCAACCAATTGCAGTTGAATTGCTCAGTGCATTCCTCGAAACTGCCATCCAGGAGGATGTTTTGCGCCACCACAGGTATAGATAAAACACACAGAGAAAACAAAAAGAGTACTTTCATAAACATCCTTTTATTGCTGAACTAACTCAGAACATGTTTAAAATTCTCTCAATCGGCGAGGTAATCCATCACCCTTATATTTAAACGTTCGTAACCCATCACAATCCGCTTTTTGTGCAGGGCCCAGGAAATGGAGATAGCCTTGACTATAATGCCGCTTTTTCAATCATAACGGAGCAACAGCGAAAAGGAACAGACGCCGGCTGATCAATAAAATTTAGACTTTGGGGTGTTGTGCAAATCGAAGTATCGCAACCTCACAGTTCATAGCAGCAGCAAAAAACCGTTCCCTGTCTACCGTCCACCGTCTGCTGTGCTTATCTTTGCCGCGTGAAAAAATTACCGGCACCTACCACACAGACGATCTGCTGGCTGGCGATACTGTTATTGCTTCCGGCTCTGCTGATCAATCTGGGCCTCCTGGCTTTCATTGACGATGAGGGTATTCGCTCTCTGGTGGCGCTGGAAATGAAGCTGTCCGGCAACTACATCACACCCACCTGGCACGGTATTTACTACTATAATAAGCCGCCGCTATGGAACTGGATACTCCTCCTTTCCTTTGAGATCTTCGGTCGTTTTGACGAATGGGCCGCACGTGTTCCTACTGTGGTTTGTCTGCTGGGATACGGAGCCACGATCTTTTATTTTTTTCGCCGACACTATTCCTCCAAGATCGCTTTCATCAATGCCTTCGTCTTCATCACCTGTGGCCGGGTGCTGTTCTGGGATTCGCTGCTGGCACTGATCGATACCTGCTTTTCCTGGGTGATGTTTACTATGATCATGGTAATCTACCATGAATTTGAGCGGGAACGTTACTGGCGGCTCTTCGGCATTAGCTATCTACTGGCGGCCATCGGATTTTTATTAAAAGGGCTGCCGTCCCTGGTGTTTCTGGGGTTGACCCTATTAGCCTATTTCATCTATCGAAAGCGATTTCGCTTATTGTTCAGTATTCAGCATATCTGCGGTTTTTTGATCCTGGTGTTGCTCGTGGGTGGTTACTATTTCCTATATGATCAGTACAATTCGCTGGCAGAAGTATTTCCCACGTTGATATCGGAATCCAGCAAACGGACCGTGGTACGTTTCGGCATTTGGGAAACCTTATTGCATCTGCTCTCCTTCCCTTTGGAGATGATCTACCATTTTCTCCCCTGGACGGTGATGGTCATCTACCTGATCCGGAAAGATGTGCTGAAATTGATCCTAAAGGACCGTTTCATTACTTTCAATGCACTGGTCTTTCTGGTCAACCTGCTCCCCTACTGGACTTCGCCGGAGGTCTATCCCCGCTATCTGTTGATGCTTGCCCCACTGATCTTTTCGGTCTATATTTATTTTCACAGCATCCATGAGCAGGAAAAAAGCTGGCAGTATCGAAGCATTGTCTGGCTGTTCAAGATTGTGTGCGTAGTGATCTCCCTGGCAGCACTGGCGCCACTTTTTTTATCGTCTACTGCCGGTTTACCCTACCTATACTTCCGTACCTTATTACCGGCTGCCGGCCTGGCGCTAAGTGCCTGGTATTTTTTTCAGGAGCCGAAGCAAAGATTGTTGTGGTTGATAATGATATTGCTGCTGATCCGGATCGACTTCGACCAGTTTGTCCTACCCGACCGCAACGCCAATGATTTTGGTGATAAATGCCGGACTTCTGCTATCGAGATCGGCCGAAAGTATATCGGTCAGCCCTTCTTTATGTACGACGAATCGGAGATCCAACCGGCCTCTACTTTTTATCTGACCAATGCCCGGCAGCAGATCATTCCCCGCAAATACGCAGACGAAGATCTACGGGATGGTATATACATCTTCGATCCCCGCCATTATCCGGATTCGCTCTACCAAAAGATTGAAGAACTGAAGGTACGGCACGGCGACCTCAAATACTACGCGATCGGCCGATTGCGGTGATTTGCCTACAAAGCCGAAATAATGCCTTACTTTTGCCATCGTCAAGAAACCATAGCATGCCGAAACTTTCCATCGTCGTAACGGTCTACAATGAAGAGGATAACATCCGGCCTCTGGTAGAGGCTATTTCCCAGGCACTCGCCGACTTCTCTTACGAGATCATTTACGTTGACGACGGTTCAACCGATAACACGCTCCAGGTACTGCACAGCCTGGATCATCCCCATCTCAAGTCGATCGAACTGATGAAGAATTACGGTCAGAGTCTGGCGCTTATGGCCGGTATAGACCATGCCTCCGGCCAATTCATCATCACCATGGACGGTGATCTGCAAAACGATCCAACCGATATTCCGCACATGGTGGAGCTGGCGGAAACGGGCAAATGGGATATGGTGGCCGGAGAGCGGGTCAACCGGCAGGATGGCATGGTGTTGCGCAAGATCCCCAGCCGGATCGCCAATTATATCATCCGGCGATCATCCGGCGTCATGCTGCGGGATTACGGCTGTGCCCTAAAGGTGTTCCGGGCCGGACTGGCCAAAGAGCTGGGGCTGTACGGAGAATTGCACCGCTTTATTCCGGTACTGGCAAGCCTGGAAGGTGCCCGCATCACTCAGGTCCCTGTTAAGCACCACGCCCGCCAGTTTGGAGTTTCCAAATATGGCCTGAGCCGTACCTTCAAGGTAGTAAGTGATCTGCTGCTCATGCTGTTCTTCAAGCGCTATATGCAAAAGCCTATGCACCTGTTCGGAAATGTGGGCGTCATCCTGTTCAGCATTGGTCTGCTGATCAATCTCTACCTGCTTATCCTGAAACTGCTGGGCAATGACATCTGGGGCAAACCTCTGATGATCGTTGGCCTGATGGCCATTCTGGCGGGTGTTCAATTCATTACCATCGGGATTGTCATTGAGATCCAGATGCGGACCTATTTTGAATCGCAGAAGAAAAAACCGTATAAGGTACGGACGCTTCGCTGACGGACGGCACTCCTGCGGTATTGTGTCCGTCAGCCCCGACACACAGTGTACGGGACGGCCATCAGTCCTTCGGCTTCGCTCAGGGCTTGCTCCGAGCGAAGCCGAGCAGCGTCCGTTCTATTCAATTACTTCAATAGCCCGGCTATCCGTATAATACTCCACTGCTGCCGTCAGCTCCAGATTGGGGTGCGATTCCTGCTTTTGCAGCTTTTTTACCAGATACAATTGGCCGGGGCCGGGAGTGAGTGCCTGTAGTTGTTCAGGGCTGACCGAGATCTCGATATTGGAGGTTGGACCTTTTACCGTTATGGCCGTGGCTTTAAATTCTTCATCTGTAAACATTAGGATGATCTCCTCATTCTCATTCATCAGTCCGCCATTGATCACAAAGGTAGCTCCTTCACTTTTACTGATATTGCCTTTGATAAAGAAATCCCGCACCGGGGTCATGTTTAGTTCATACTGCAAATAGCGCCCGTCGGGCATTCTAAAGCGAAAGGCCAGTGAATCCTTATAAGTCTTTTGCTCGGTAAGGGAAAAACGGATCTGTGAGCCCGGCAGGCGTTTGGCTTCCATTTCCTCTCCATCAAAACTGATGCTCCCCTCCGGTATGACAGGCTGGAGATTGGAGCGGCTTACTCCTTCCCAGAAGCTGGCCTGGCCACGCAATTGCTGCTCCGGAGCCAGATATCGCACAAAAAAATCAACGAAGATCTTGCTTTGCCTGAAGACCACCTCTTCACTCGACTGGTCGGGCCGGCAAGCTGCTCCCAGGATCGCCAGGAAAAGCCAAAAGAATAATTGGGTACGCTTAAAATGTCTCTGCTCTGATTGCATATAGTAAGGTAGTCGTAAAGTCTTTGAGTCGTAAGTCTTTGAGTCGTTTAGTCTCCAAAAGATGAGGAATTAGATGGACTTACGACTGCTGACTCAAGACTGCTGACTAAATTAACTCCGCGCAAACTTGCAAAATATTTCCGTTTATGTAAATTTGTGGAAGCATAAAACACCTCTATTTCGTTATCACTACAATCTCTCACAGCAAATACCAGGTTCAGACAGCAATTTATTAGGGTAACGACCAGTAGAACTTATCTGTTTCAATTGTCAATAAGGTTTAATGTATTAGCTTTGCAAATTTGGAGCTGACAGGGTCAGTTCATGTTTGTGTCTAACATCAGACAAGGCAAGAATTTGACCTTTGAAATGCCTCCATCTTTTCATAACATTGCAGATATACACTTGGTCCCTTAAAACCGATAAACAATCGTCTATGATCCGATCTTTACTCTTGTGCTGCGTTTTTGTTTGTTCGCTCACCATAGTCAGCTACGCACAGACCTCCCTGGCCGGGAAGATAACCGATGAAGAGACCGGGGAACCCATGCTGTTCACCACGGTGGCTATTTACAAGAACGGCGTGCTGATCCTCGGCACGGAAACCGATTTTGACGGTAATTACAGTTTTTCCAATATTGATCCCGGTACTTACGATGTAGAGTCCAGTCTGGTGGGTTATCAGGCCGTGCGCATTGCCGATGTAAAGGTTTTGGCCGGTCGTGCCAACAAACTCGATATCACCATGAGTTCGGGCGTTACCCTGGATATCGGAGCAGTGGTGATCGATTACAAAAATCCGCTGATCGAGCAGGACAACACGACTTCCGGGGCAGTGATCACCAGCGACCAGATCCGCCAGTTGCCTACCCGTAACATCAATGCACTGGCCGCAACTTCCGCCGGTGTGGCCACTACCGATGAAGGTAGCACTCCTACCGTGCGGGGATCTCGTCCCAATGCGACCAACTACTATGTGGATGGTATCCGCGTCCTCGGCACACTGATCCCGGAATCTGAGATCGAACAGATGCAGGTAATCACCGGCGGTGTGGAAGCCCAGTATGGTGACGTAACAGGCGGCATCATCTCCATCACTTCCAAAGGGCCGTCCAACAAATTTTCCGGGGGAATAGAAGCAGAGACTTCCAAATTTCTCGATCCGTATAACAATAATATCATCGGATTCAACCTCAGTGGACCAATCCTCAGAAAAAAAGACAGCAAGCTAAATACTTCCATCCTAGGTTTTCGCCTTTCCGGCCGCTATACCTACCGCGGTGAGGATAATCCTCCGGGCATTCCTGTTTACCGCGTCACGGATGAGCGGCTGGCCGAACTGGAGGCCAACCCGGTTATCCTCGTCACCGATGATCAGGGCCGTAGCGGCGTTTTCACCAATGCCGATTTCTCTACCAGTGAAGATGTACAGACACTGAAAGCCCGCCCGTATGAGGCTGCTCAGAATATCAACCTGAACGCCAAGCTCGATGCCCGCCTGAGCGATGCCATCGACGTTTCCTTCACCGGGTCTTATACCGATAACCAGAACCAATTCACCCCCAGCGGCTGGGCGGTGTACAACAGCCACAACAACCCCACCAATTATTTCAACTCTTACCGTGGTAATTTCCGTTTCCGTCATCGTTTGGGTAATACCGGCGGCGGTAATACCGGCGAACGCAAGGCTTCTACCATTCAGAATGCCTCCTACACGCTACAGGCCGGTTATGAAAAAACCACTAATGAAGTGTATGACCCGCGCCACGGAAAGAATTATTTTTCCTACGGCTATATTGGAAAGTTCGACTTTGAATACGTGCCGATCTTCGACGCCGTGATCGATACGGCACTCAATGCTCCAGTAGGTATTCATGTGGGGTATCGCCCCATTCTGCGCAGCTACGAGCCGATGGGCAGCAACGGTGTACTGGCCAACTACAATAATGTATTGTCTTTTGCCCAGACCGATGCCATTAACGGCAACATTCCCAACTACGGCTTCATTACCGATAATACAGCAACTACTTTCCTCGACGATTTTTATTCCGTCAATGGACGTTCGGATGCACTGTTCGCCAGTTCCTGGAATTTCCACAGCAATGTGGGCCGGGTATACAATGCCGTGCAGGAAGGTGGTAGCGATATCTATACTTTTAGTGCCAATGCCAACTTCGACTTTCTGCCGGGCGGTTCCGAAAAAGGACGCCACAATATCCAGTTGGGCGTTTGGTATGAACAGCGCATCAGCCGTTCTTATACCGTAGCGCCCTTCAACCTGTGGACGATCGCCCGTCAGCAGGCCAATATTCACATTCAGGGGGTCGATGTGGAAAATGCTGACTCTATCGGGGTATTCGACCTACCGGGATTCGGTCCTACCGCCTTACTCGATCTGACCATTAATGCAGATTCAGAGCAGGTATTTTATAAGCGCCTGCGAGAAGCACTGGGAGGTATTCCGCTGAATACCTATGTCAACGTAGATGCTCTGAGCCCGGATCAACTGAGCCTGGATATGTTCTCCGCCAAGGAGCTCAACGACCAGGGTATTCTCAGCTATTTCGGTTATGATTATCTGGGCAATACTTTTGACGGTACTTTCGAAGACTTTTTCCGGACCAATCCGGTTACCGGTATCAGAGACTTTTCGGTAGCGCCCAACCGGCCGATCTATGCCGCCGCTTACCTGCAGGACAAATTTACCTTCAAAGACATCATCTTCCGGGTAGGTCTGCGGGTGGACCGCTACGACGCCAACACCAAGGTGCCGAAAGATCTGTACTCCCTCTATGAGATCATGGGTGCCGATCAGTTCCACAGTGAATTCGGCGGCGAGCGTCCCGGTAACATCGGCGACGATTACAAAGTATATCTGTCTTCTCAAAACTATAACCGACCGGTCGTGCAAGCTTACCGGGATGGCGACAACTGGTACGAAGCCGACGGTACGCCGCGCAACGGTCCCAACCAGATCGATGGTATCCGTAGTGGTCTGGTCTTTCCCATGTATCAGGATGAAAGAGTACGGGACAACGAGAATTTCATAAAAAGTCCGGATTTTGATCCATCGGTCTCTTTCGAAGATTACGAAGTACAGTTCAATTATATGCCGCGTTTGGCATTCTCTTTCCCGATCTCTGCCGATGCCAACTTCTTTGCCCACTACGATATACTGGTTCAGCGGCCGCCGTCCAATACCCTGGCTACGCCACTCGACTATTTTTACTTCTTTGAAGGAGGCAGTTCGGTGCGCAACAACCCAAGGCTACGGCCGGAGCGCACCATCGATTATGAAGTTGGTTTCCAACAGCGGTTGAGTAATTCTTCTGCCATTAAGATGAGTGCTTATTATAAAGAAATGCGGGATATGATCCAGTCGCGGGTGATCTTCCCGGTACCGGTGATCGGAGAATATACCACTTACGGCAATATCGACTTCGGTACGGTGAAAGGTTTCTCCTTTGCCTATGACATGCGCCGCACCGGCAACGTATCCTTGCAGGCCAACTACACCCTACAGCTGGCCGACGGTACCGGCTCCAATGCCAACTCCCAGCGCAGCTTGAACAACCGAGGTGTCATCCGCACCTTGTTCCCGCTTGACTTCGATGAACGCCATCGTTTCAATATGGTACTGGATTATCGTTACGGTGGCGGCCCACAGTATACCGGTCCCGAATTCGGCAATCTCAGGATCTTCGAAAATGCGGGTCTCAACCTACAGGCTACTGCCGTTTCCGGCCGGCCTTACACGGCTACACAGACCCCCCTGGAATTGCAGGGCACCGGTCTGACCGGAGCGATTAATGGTGCACGCAAACCATGGACTTTCCTGGTCAGTGCCCGGATCGACAAACAATTTACCATCGCTCAAAAGATCGGTCTGAACGTATACCTGCGGGTGACCAACCTGCTGGATCGCCGCAACGTGATCAATGTGTATTCTGCTACCGGCTCGCCGGTTAATGACGGATTCCTGGATTCCACCCGGGGTGTGAGTCAGCAAGAAAATATTGCAAATTCACTCCGGGAACTGGATGCCTACCTGGCTTCTTATCAGTGGGCATTGCTGAATCCGGATTTTTACAGTCTGCCCCGTCGCTTCAATATTGGGGCTATTATGAACTTTTAATAACATCACCGGATGCCGCCCGGCTAACTGACTGTAACTCGGCATCGGGACTGATTTCTTTCGACAACACCAAGAAAATATAAATGACAGATCATGCGGAAAATTAAAACAGGCTTACTGCTCCTGCTTGGTATTTTGGTCGTTTCCAGGGTAGAAGCCACGATTAATCCCAACCATAACAAACGCATAAAGAAGCCCCAAAGCACTCAGGAACTTTCATTGCGGGAGGCTTGCGATAATGCGGTATCCCAGATCGATCAGGAGATCAACAACGTTCGGGCCCGTTTGCTCACCGGCGGTGACGTATGGTGGGACGGCAATGACGGCCGTTATATTGTACCGAAAGTACCTGCCGGCGTACCCGAAGTTTCTTCCATTTTTGCCGGTGCCGTCTGGCTTGGCGGTGTCACTCCCGGCGGATTTAAGGTGGCGGCGCAAACCTATGGGCGCTCCAGTGGTGATTTTGACTTCTGGCCCGGACCCCTCATCTTTGAAGGGCCGCAACGAGGACTGACCGGCCGCGACACCTGCGCCCGCTGGGATCGCTTCTTTGTAGTAACTGGAGAAAATATCAAGATCCACTTATCTAATTTCCGTACCGCTCAGGCTAATGGTACGGCCTATGATCCGGATGATATTCCCGATGATGTAAAAGCATGGCCGGCGGCCGGCAATCCCTACTTTTTTGACATTAACGGTTTTGACCTGCCGGATGATGCAGCGCGGGGGCTCGCCGGATACTGGGATGAAAACGAAGACGGCATCTATGATCCGGTGGACGGCGATTTCCCCATGATTGAGATCCGGGGCTGTACCGAACCGCAATTCCCGGATGAAATGATCTTCTGGATCTACAACGATGCCGGTAACATTCACGCTGAATCGGACGGTCTGCCCATCCGGATGGAAGTACAGGTGCAGGCCTTTGCTTACAAGACCAACGACGAGGTCAACAGTATGACCTTCCAGCGGTATAAGCTCATCAACCGGGCCATTGAAAGTATCAACGATACCTACTTCGCGATGTGGGTGGACCCCGACCTGGGTTGTTTTTCCGATGACTATGTCGGATGTGACACCACGCGGAGTCTGGCCTATGTATACAATACCGATGCGGCCGACGGTACTACCGGTACCACCTGCGAAGGCGGTGTAAATACCTACGGCACGGAAATTCCGCTGCTCGGCGTCGACTACTTCCGCGGACCGCGCGATGAGAACGGCAATGAACTGGGCATGTCTTCTTTCACCTACTACAATAATGCCGGCAGTGATCCGACGCCCCTTCCGGGCACCAGTGATCCGCAAACGGTACAGGAGTACTACAACTATCTCTCCGGAAAATGGAAAGACGGTAGCCCGTTCACCTTTGGCGATGACGGCTATCAGGACGGGGCATCGATCAATTACGCCTTCCCAAGTACACCCAATGACGTCAATGGGTGGTCGATGTGTAGCGCGGGGCTGCCGGTAGGCGACCGCCGTACTGTTCAGGCTTCCGGACCTTTTATTCTCCAGCCCGGTGCTGTGAATGAATTGATCGTTGGTGTGGTATGGGTACCTAATGCCGTATATCCGTGCCCGAATATCCGCAAACTGCTGGATGCGGATGATGTCGCTCAGAGTCTGTTCGACAACTGCTTTGAACTGACCCGCGGTCCCGATGCACCTACCATAGACTGGATCGAGCTGGACCAGGAAGTCATTGCCATATTCTCCAATGATACGACCGGCCTGTCCAACAACGCCTACGAAGCTTATACCGGCAAAGTATTGAAACTGCCGGAAGGTCAGCCGGATAGTCTTTATCGTTTCGAAGGATATCGGTTGTTCCAACTGTCCGGACCGGATGTGTCTCTGGCCGACCGCGATGATCCGGCTAAAGTGCGGGAGATCTATCAGGTGGATCTGCAAAACGGCATCGGCACCATTTTCAACTGGAGCTCGCTCAGTCCGGAAGATGGTCTCACGCCGACTACCAATGAAGTATTTGTTCCGGAATTGCAGGTAGAAGCCCAAAACCAGGGCATCCGTCATACTTTCCAAATTACGGAAGATCAGTTTGCCGTAGGAGACCGTACCCTGATCAACCACAAAAAATACTACTTCGTAGCGGTAGCTTATGCCTTTAACGAATATGAAGCATTCAACCCGAATACGGGTATCGGCCAGCGGGAACCTTACCTGGAAGGTGATGGTAACATTGGCGACGGAGAAAATCCATACTATGTAGTAATCCCGCGCCCGATCGTCAGCGAGCATCTCAATGCCCAGTACGGCGATGGCCTGATCATTAACCGTGCCGACGGTGAAGGTAACGGCGGCCGCTTCCTGGATATCAGCAACAATACCCGTGACCGGATCGAAGCCGGCATCCGGGATAATTCCTCTTTTGACGGCATTGTGGAATATCGCGAAGGAGAAGGACCGATCGATGTCAAGATCTACAACCCCATCGAAGTCACCAACGGTGAATTTGAGCTGGCTTTCATCGATCCCAATATGAACAACAACCAGTTAGATGCGCCGACTACCTGGATATTGCGCAACCTAAGCGACCGCACCCAACCGGATATCGTTTCCGAGGGCACCATCGATCAGCTCAACGAACAGATCATCGCCCGGTACGGCTTCTCCGTTACCCTGGGGCAGGTACCCGATGTAGGTACTACGCCTAACGGCGACAATGGTGCGATCGGCTACGAAGAAGAGTACCCGAATCAGGTAGATCCCTGGTTCTTCGGTATACCCGATAACACCCGGCTGGGCATCTCCGCCATCGCTTCCATCGACAATACGATGTACGATTTCATTCCTACCAACCTCGGTGAACGCTTTTATGCACTGGATCCGGAACGAGAGCTGACGCAAATGGGACCGGGCTATTTCATGCCGTACTATCTGGCCGACTGGGAGCGCAAAAATGAGCAGGACCCGCCCTATCTTACGCCCGCCTGGACGGAAGGCAATAACGGCCAGTCGATCGTAAGGACCCGGATGGACTTTCAGGATCTGAACAATGTAGATATTGTTCTGACCTCCGATAAGAGCCTCTGGAGTCAGTGTGTGATCGTGGAAACTGCCAACCGTTATTATCCCGACTACGGCTTTCTCCCGGAAGGTAGCGCTGAACACATGACCCTGCGGGATGCGCCGTCCGTAGGTAAGAATGCGAATTCAGAAGGACTGCCGGAACAGGACCCCGGTGCGCCTTATGAGATCGGTATGGGCTGGTTCCCGGGCTACGCCATCGATGTGGAAACCGGGCAACGACTGAATATCTTCTTCGGAGAAAATTCCACTTATGACGGCACGCTGCTCACCGGTACGGAATATGGGCGCGACATGATGTTTAACCCATCCAGTACCATCTTCTATGCGCCGGACGCCGAGAATGATTTCCTGGGACATTATAACTACGTCACCGGAGGTCAGCATTGGATCTACGTCACCAAAACCCCTTACGACGGATGTGCCAGTTTTGCGCCCCGTATGCGGCCCGGCCCGGCTCCGCTGGCCAAGGTGAGCGTATTGAGCCAGATCACCTGGAGTGGTCTGATCCTACCCCGGCCCGGCCGCGAGATGTTGTCTTACGCCGACGGCCTGATCCCCGAAGATGTGATCATCAAGCTCCGGGTAAATAATCCGTTCAATGTAGAACAGGACAATGACTTCCTGGCGGGCGATCAGCGCACCGGTACCGGAGATAATAAATACAATCCGCTTTACCGCTTCAAAGTGGAAAATGCCGAGGCTTCCGAACTCGATGAGGTCGGTGTGGAGCAGGCTCTGGATGAGATCAATATTGTCCCTAACCCATATTATGGATTTTCCGATTACGAGCAGGCTTCCTTTGATAATATCATCAAGATCACTAACCTCCCGGCCAAATGCATCGTGACGATCTTTTCGCTCGACGGCAAGTTCATCCGTCAATACAACCGGGACGAAGGCCCTCCAGGGGCCAACGGCTACGGTATCCGCCAGGGACAGATCGCTCCGGATCTGGAATGGGATCTGAAAAACAGCAAAGGTATTCCGATCGCCAGTGGTATTTACCTCATTCACATTAAGGCGGAAGGCCTCGGTGAACGAACGGTGAAGTGGTTCGGTATCAACCGGAAATTTGACCCGACGGGATTGTAATATTGACAGATAGACTTTCCAGGTTTTCAAAATCTGGAAAGTCTAAACCCTAAAAAAATAACATGACTAGATTATACCCTCTATTCCTACTCCTGTTCCTGGCCGGCATTCAGCTTGATCTGCGAGCCGGTAACCCCGACCGCCAGGGTGAAGCCGGTGCTTATGAGCTTTTGATGATCCCTTATGCCCGAACGGCCGGACTACACGCCATGAATACGGCCAGTATTTACGGCGTGGAAGCCATGCGACTTAACGTAGCCGGTATGGGACGGATCAATAAAACTGAAGTGGTATTGGGCCATTCCCTCTACCTTCAGGGCACCGGTATCAGTATGAATGCCCTGGGCCTCTCCCAAAGGGTAGGCAAAAACGGTGCATTTGGCTTCAGCCTGATGTCGATCGACTTCGGTGAGATCAAAGTAACGACTACCGACCAGCCGGAGGGCACCGGTGTTACCTACTCACCCAATTTCTTCAATCTGGGCTTTGGTTACGCGCATACTTTTGACAATAAAATCTCTGTGGGTGTACTGATGCGTCTGGTTTCCGAATCCATCAGCGATGTATCCGCATTGGGTTTTGCCCTCGATGCCGGAGTGCAGTACGTAGCCGGCGAAAAGGATAATTTCAAGTTCGGCATCTCCCTGCGTAATATAGGTTCGCGGATGGTATTCAACGGAGAAGGTCTTTCCGTGTATACCGAATCTCCGGGCACCAGCGGACATGAGATCACGCTGAGCCAGCGGGCAGCGGGTTTCGACCTCCCCTCCATGCTGAATATCGGCATGTCGTACGATTTTCGCTTTTTGGAGATCAACCGGCTGACGGTATTGGGCAACTTCACTTCCAATTCTTATACTACCGATCAGGTAGGCGCGGGCTTTGAATATTCGCTCAAAGAGCGTTTCATGCTGCGCGGCGGCTATAAGTACGATCTGAGTAACGCCAGCCTGGATCCGAACCAGAAAGCCATCTATACCGGTCTGAGTGCCGGTGCTTCCATAGAGGTGCCCCTGA
>JAGQXH010001060.1 GCA_020436695.1 Lewinella sp.
GGAATAGTATTCAAAGTTGCGACCGCACAGCGGGTTTCGCTGGATGTTGACGCCTGGGCCAAGGATCACATCTAACCCGTATTCCAGGGCCTCATTCCCCATGGCCTCGCCCACTTGTTCCACCAACCCGGTGTTCCAGGTAGAGGCGAGCACCGTCCCAATGGGGAAGGCGGTGCAATAATAAGTGGCTGGGTCGTCTTTTCGGGTGGGCTGGATACGCAGACCGGCCGGTCCATCGGACAAATAAACACTGGGAATACCCAATCGGGGCGTAGGGGCAATGGTACCAGCCGCTCCTGGTATGCCCTCTCCGGATTTGCCGGATCCGGTTCCGGAGGCCAACCCCGATCCTTTCGGGAGGTGGATTTTTTCTTCAATGGTCATTTGCGAAAGCAGATCTTCCACCCGGTCGGAGACCGGTTTCCGTGCATCTTCATAAATGTCCAACGTACCATTTCCATTACGATCCAAAAAGCGGTAGCCATCGATGGTGATTTCTTTAAGGTCGTGCTTTTACGGGTAGCCTTTTTCAAAATTCATGAATGTACGCTGGAGGTACCACCATCCGCCTAGCCCCAAAATGAGGAGGATCAGGAGGATGACGCCGAGAGCTTTCAGGGTGATGCGCAAATATTTTTTCATATTTCGGATTAATTTTTTGTGTCAATGCGCCACAAATGTAAGTAACTCTTTCTAATTGTGGCAATATGTCACAAATAATTTACCTTTGCCGGATGGATTTCCTGGAATTTCTTAAACACGGTGACCGGTATGTGGTACCCAACCTATCCATTGACCTGGTAGTTATAGGATACCGCGATGGTGTCCTCCATTACTTGTTGCTGAAGATGGGCGAAAAATGGCTTTTGCCGGGGGGCTACATTCAAAAGGATGAATCCGTGGATGATGCCGTCCGGAACATCCTAAGGCAACGCACCGGTTTGGAAAATGCTTATCTGAGATTTCTTTCCGTCTTTGGAGAATTAGAGCGGAGGTTCGGTTCGGCATGGAAAGCACTCCTGGAAAGCGAAGGTCTGGAATGGAAAGAGGATTATTGGTTTAATGACCGTTTTATCACCCTGGCTTACTATGCATTGGTAAATATCGAAAATACACATCCGACAATAAGCCATTTTGACGAATCATTTGCCTGGTTCGAATTTGATGCCTTACCCGACATGTGGATGGACCACCGATCAATAGTAGTAGCTGCCCGCGAAAGAATCAGGGAAGACGTACTCCACGAATACCTTGCCTATCATTTATTACCCGATGTCTTTACG
>JAGQXH010001061.1 GCA_020436695.1 Lewinella sp.
CACCTTTGCCTTTTCCCAGGTTAAGTTTGGTGTACGAGGTGGATTCAGTTCTGCCAATGTAAATTCAAATGAAATTGATTTCCCGGGAGGAGGAATGGATTCTCTCGCACTTGGAATCAGTAACCTTACAGGAGGATACCATTTTGGGTTTTTCCTTCAGGCCCGCATGAAGAAGTTTTTTATCCAACCCGAAGTAGTCTTTAATTCTAACAGAGCTGATTTTCAGTTAAAAGATTTGTCCGACTCACAAGGAAGGGATGCAATTCTTACCGAACGCTACAATTATTTAGATATTCCGGTGATGATGGGTTTGAAATTGGGGGCACTGAGACTACAAGCCGGTCCTGTAGGCCACGTTTACCTGGATAGTAAATCTGACTTGCTTCGATTTGATGAATACAGCACCACTTTCGAAACCATGTCTTACGGTTACCAGGCCGGATTTGGACTTGATATATGGAACATTGTATTGGATATAAAATACGAAGGTAATTTCTCAGATTTTGACGACCATATTCGTATCGACAATGAAAAGATAAATTTCTCTGATGCTCCTTCCCGTTGGATTTTTAGTTTGGGTGTAGCATTTTAAAATATATCCTGTTTATTTTTCAAAAAAAACTCCTGCACCTGAACCCGGGTCGCAGGAGTTTTTTTAATATTGGGTATACACAAACAACTACTATGAAAAAATTGAGTCTTTTAAGCCTACTTTTCTTTTTTGCTTTCCTTTCTTGTTATAGGAATCCTGTAACCGGCAAAAAAGAATTCCTTCTAGTGTCAGAATCTCAGGAAATTGCCATGGGCAAACAGTACGATCCCAGTGTAGTCGCTTCTTTTGGACTGTATGAAGATGATGCATTGCAAAAGTTCATCAATGAAAGGGGATTGAAGATGGCAAAACTATCCCATCGACCTGAACTTCCATACGAGTTTAAGATTTTGGACTCACCGGTTGTAAATGCATTTGCTGTACCTGGCGGTTATGTTTATTTCACCAGAGGTATTATGGCTCATTTTAATAATGAAGCTGAATTTGCCGGAGTATTGGGACATGAAATCGGGCACGTAACAGCCAAACATTCCGCTAAGCAGCAGACTTCCCAGATCTTGGGTCAAATCGGCTTAATTGCAGGGGTTGTCATTAAACCTGAACTTGCTCAATATGCAGAACTTGCCCAACAAGGATTAGGACTGCTGTTTTTAAAGTTTAGCAGGG
>JAGQXH010001062.1 GCA_020436695.1 Lewinella sp.
ACATATTATTCGGGCCAAATCGGAGCATGTCTGCCCCTTTGTAGACTTCGATGGAGGTAAGGCGGTCGCTTACCGGATTGTAATACGCTCCGGGGGCTATATAAGGAGCGGGTGCTGAAGGTGTGCCATCTTCCATCAGCAAAACCTTTTTGGAGCGCCTGCCCCAGGAACCCCGAATGCTGATGTTTGGGCGGTTGGACAGTCCCATGTCGCCAACAATATTTACGCCCGGCACAGTTCGAAGTACTTCCTCTGTACTCAGCGGGTTGATTTTTTTTAGGGTCAGCGGATTAATCCTGAAATTACTGCCTTTAAATTGCCCTTTGAAATTGTTTGGAGAAGCACTCACAATGACTTCATCCAGTGTAGTGTTGGCGCGATGCAGCGCAATGACCCCCAAATTTGTTTTTTCCGGGCTCAACGCAAGTGCCACTTCATCGTACCCTAAATACTGAATGACAATGGAGGCATCCGCCTGTGCGGTTGAAAGGGTAAAATTACCGTGATCATCGGTGGTAGTTCCGTGTTCCGCTGTTTGAACCTGGATCAAAGCTCCGATCAGGGGTTGGTTATCCTGGGCATCAACTATTTTGCCGGAGTAATGCGTTTGTGCCCAAGCCGAATTGCACCATACAATCAGCGTGGACACCAATAAAAGCTGTTTACTTTTCAAGTTTGAGATTATAAAACGCAACATGTTTGGTATTAAAATTTGATTCTAAAAATGCTAATTAGGATGGTGGCAGACCGGAGTAAATAAGGCTTTGTTCATCCGTTTTGCCAGGGGATATAGAGCGTGTTTAGGATCCGTGGATTGTTGGCTCATTCAAAACCCCAAACACGCTCTATATCCCAAGCAATTATTCTGCGCCATCGCTTTTGGCTCGATCGATGGTATATTGTGCTACGGCTCTGCCTTGTTCAGTTCCCACTGTAGCGTCAAACGTCCAGTGAATTCCACCATACACCCGGGATATTGCGGCCTCTTCAGCCCATCCTCTTACAAGGGATGCTTCAGCCGGGAATATATGTGCAAGGACATCTGCTCCAGCAGCAGAGAACACACTGTGGCCAGAGGTGTATGAAGGAAAATTTGGGGTGCCGGCTATCGTTTTAAATCCTTCAATAGTAGAAATCGGACGCGGGTAGTGGTAGTAATATTTTGCATCCCAACAACTGATT
>JAGQXH010001063.1 GCA_020436695.1 Lewinella sp.
GGTATAGTGATCAAATAATAAGTACAGACCGTGACTGATGACTTACGACTAATGACTTTCAGACTATTAACCATCATTCATACAATCATTTACTTTATGAAGTATCTACCCGTTTTACTACTCTTACTGACAACTGCACTGTCCTGTACTTCCGAACCCAAAGCAGAAGGATCGGAAGAAGAAGTTATGGAAGCTGCCGTTGAGCCGGAGCCGGCTGAGGCGAAAAAGCAACTCCGCCACGTGGTGATGTTCAAATTTAAAGATACGGCTACAGAAGCGGATATCAAATCCGTTGAAGAAGCCTTTACCGCCTTACCGTCGAAGATCCCGCAGATCAAAGGCTATGAATGGGGCACCAACAATAGCCCGGAGGGGCTGTCCAAAGGTTTCACTCATTGCTTTTTCCTGACTTTTGACAGTGAAGAGGATCGGGCTGTGTACTTGCCGCATCCGGACCACAAGGCTTTTGGAGCGGTTCTTGGGCCGCATCTGGATGATGTGCTGGTAGTGGACTATTGGACAAACTAATCTGAGCTGTCAGTTAGCCAGCCATAGTCATACTTTTACCTTCAAATCATGTGCTGTATATGGACAACTGCATCTTCTGTCAGATCGTTGCCGGTAAATCGCCTTCCTGGAAGGTAATGGAAACCGAACACGCTTATGCCTTCCTGGACATCAACCCGGTGAGTGAATATCATACACTGGTGATCCCCAAAGCGCATCATCGGGATGTGTTTGATACGCCGGCGGAAACGCTGGGCCATGTGATGGATCTGGTAAAGCAGGTGACCACGCTGTATCAGGATAAGCTGGGCATCAATAATGTACAGTTGATCAACAGCAACGGGCGGGAAGCACAACAGGACGTTTTTCACATCCATTTCCATATTGTACCCCGCCGTCTTGGAGACGGTCAGAATATTCGCTGGCATACCTATCCGGAATGGCGGTTGAAATTTGATCAGTTGCTGGAGAAGATCCGATAGGGGTTATACAACCCATCCGGGCTTATACTGATCTTTAGAACAGACGCTCTTAAGTGACGGAGCAAAAATAAAT
>JAGQXH010001064.1 GCA_020436695.1 Lewinella sp.
GAAAATCATCCATTTCTTCCTGAGCGGTATCCATGAAAATTAGGATTGAAACGTATTGACCCCGAAGGGTGTCGTGTCGCGTTGTCAACACTTCCTGAGCGGTATCCATGAAAATTAGGATTGAAACCTATTGGAAACTCACCCGCGCTCCCACTACTTCCAACTTCCTGAGCGGTATCCATGAAAATTAGGATTGAAACCATATACAAGCTTGTGGGATTGTTTTTCAGTGCTGTCTTCCTGAGCGGTATCCATGAAAATTAGGATTGAAACTAATCATCTCCAGATCGCGTCCGACGAAATTCACGGCTTCCTGAGCGGTATCCATGAAAATTAGGATTGAAACCGGCGAACAGTGGTTAGTGAATAGCTTGGCAGATCAACTTCCTGAGCGGTATCCATGAAAATTAGGATTGAAACAAATGTTTGGTTACGAGAAATGAAATACACAGTATTACTTCCTGAGCGGTATCCATGAAAATTAGGATTGAAACCCCCAAAATATCATAAGACTGCAAGATCTTCATTTTCTTCCTGAGCGGTATCCATGAAAATTAGGATTGAAACAAAAAATTACATCAACGGCCGGAATTGATACCGCTTCTTCCTGAGCGGTATCCATGAAAATTAGGATTGAAACGCTATAGCGTTATCTAGTGCATATCCTTTGCCGTTTCTTCCTGAGCGGTATCCATGAAAATTAGGATTGAAACGCATGTTCCAGATTTTCTTATTTATGGTCAATGTATCTTCCTGAGCGGTATCCATGAAAATTAGGATTGAAACTTGCGTTCATGTCTACGTCCCCTCCGCATAAGTGGTCTTCCTGAGCGGTATCCATGAAAATTAGGATTGAAACAGATTCTTTGTATTGGATTCTGACAGGTCTTGGATACTTCCTGAGCGGTATCCATGAAAATTAGGATTGAAACTTGATGAG
>JAGQXH010001065.1 GCA_020436695.1 Lewinella sp.
GTTGACCCTACCAATTTTTTTCGTTTATATTTCTTATTCAAATAAGTTAATTAACAGATGTCAAATACAAAAGGCTGATTTTCAGTTAAATGTATTTTTTGTTAAATTGATTCTACTGCATAATTCACTTTTTGTGACAGGGTAAAATTGAAAAATCATATTACGAAAAAATAAAACTATGGTTTTTGACCTATGTTATGTGTTAAATCAACTATGTGTAAGACCGGGGATACGCCGGGCTTATCCTCATATTAAAAGTTTTTAGGGTAGGAGTGAGCATCCAATTAAGGTAGGACTGCGACGTGCAGTCACCATAGAAGAAAGGTTTCCTTTAAATGTAGGAGTGAGCATCCAATTAAGGTAGGACTGCGACTTTTCCTGCTTGTCTAGGATAGGGGGTTCTGGCGGTAGGAGTGAGCATCCAATTAAGGTAGGACTGCGACGTGTTATTGTTTTGTTTTCTTGTAACTCTGTTTGGTAGGAGTGAGCATCCAATTAAGGTAGGACTGCGACCTTGTATCGATGCTTGCTCTTTCCGGTTTAGGCGGTAGGAGTGAGCATCCAATTAAGGTAGGACTGCGACGCTTGCTGTTTGTTTATTTTTTTTGTTTTCGGGTAGGAGTGAGCATCCAATTAAGGTAGGACTGCGACGATTGCGCTTAATGCCCTGCTTTTTTGTGTGTGTAGGAGTGAGCATCCAATTAAGGTAGGACTGCGACTGTACGTGTGCTTTTTGGTTTGTGGGTATCTTGTTGTAGGAGTGAGCATCCAATTAAGGTAGGACTGCGACACCCGCCAGACCGGCAATACTTTCCCGTCAAGACAGTAGGAGTGAGCATCCAATTAAGGTAGGACTGCGACAAGATCAAATGTT
>JAGQXH010001066.1 GCA_020436695.1 Lewinella sp.
CGCGGGGAAAGGCCGGCGGTACCTGGGATACGGTGAAAAAGGCGCTGGCGAATAACTTGCCGATTACGGAATTGTTTGCGGATGGGACAGTGAAATATACTCCGCCGCAGCGGACGCTTTTTTTATGAGTGATAAGTGATGAATGATAAATGATGGCGGTGTGGGGCCAATAACGACACAGTTTTCTAATCAACAATAAGGAGCATTTATGGACAGGTCCTGCTCGGAAATCACTCATCATTCATGGCATGGGGCGAGGTGGACCAACCTGGGTGCCCTTTTAAAGGCCGCGAAACGGATTACGAAGGACGGACGCTTCGCTGACGGACATTCCCTTCCTTCGTCGGGAATTGACGGACGCGTCACCGATGGTGCCGCTGACGGTGTTGTGTACCCACCTAATTAGATTTACATAACCTTCAACTAATATTAAGATTGATCCTAAAGACAGATGCCAAGATGATAATGCTCCCGATTTCGGTCTATCAATACTCGCCGTATGGCTGGACCTCATACGGGATGATCTTTACGCGGTGCGCAAGACCATGTGCACCAACCCGGTACGCCCACCTGCGCGCAAAGCCGCCAAACGCGAAGGCACTGCGGGTGTCAGGCGGTACGGAGCCCGGTGCAACGCCCTTGCGGCTTGCACCGGCCGGAGTGGCGCCTAACTTGCAGGGACGAGGGTTTTGGTGGTGGGGGTGCGGGAGTAGGAGGATAATGCATTTGATCCAAGTATCAAATACCGTAGAGTTGATAATATAATGAAATAAATACTAGATGGAGCTGATGAATTATTTGAAATATTACCGGTTATTATTAAGAAAATGTGCCCGATAGCCTAATACAGG
>JAGQXH010001067.1 GCA_020436695.1 Lewinella sp.
ATATAATTTGGTTTTATTTGGTTAGGGCTGAGGTAGTGCTATGGTGGCGCTGCCTCTTTTTTTTTGCCCCAGGCGAAGATTTGTCTTCGGCGGATTTAGAATCCATTCTCCTCAAAATAAGCTTCTACACTTACCGTTTTAGGTAACGAACCTATCGTTTTCTGAGTACTCACGATCTGATAACGCTCCCGGGGAAGATATTGCAGGTCCTGTTCCGTATGGGCAATGGCCGAATGGCTACGGTTAAGTATGTGAATGGAAGTTACCTTACCCGATTGGAAGCTGATCTCCAGTAAGCGAGTGACCAAACTGGTATCGATGGCAGTGTAGGATAGCGCTGTTAATTGTCCGTCCTGCATGATGCTGTCTACCTGGTATTTATCTGACCATGCCGGCCGGTTAATGTCGGAACGGCTAAAGATCTGTAGCTCCTGTGAGAAATCAATTCCATCAACTTCTTTTTCTTCTTCCTGATCACCGATGCGTACTTTTTTCCGAACGCTGGGTTGATCAGTACTCAACTGAGCCACCTGTCCTTTAAAGTAGCCTTCCAGATCAAAAAAAGTGTCCTTCTTCATGCCTCCCGAAGAGGATGCGGCCGGATTGCAGGCCCAAAAGAGCGTTAGCAGAAAAAAAAGGGTGAAGTATTTACCGAACCGCCGAACCCGTATGAATGGAGCAGGTACCTGATCTCTATTACTGGCGATGGTATATAGGACGAATCTTTTCAAGATAAAGTTTTTACGGCTTTGCAGCAGGACGTAAACATAAGTCATTCTAAATTTTCAGAATCTGAATATGACTCCAGAGAGAAACCCCTGACTAACATTGATAATCAGCC
>JAGQXH010001068.1 GCA_020436695.1 Lewinella sp.
AGGAACTGGAGGACCTGGTGGCCCGCGGCCGCGCCAAAGTGGCCTTCCACCTGCGTCCGGTCTCCTTCGAACAGCTTACCGCGGTGGCCGATGCCGGGGGCACCATGCCGCCCAAGAGCACCTACATCGAACCCAAGTTGCGCAGCGGCATCACCATTTATTCCCTGCTGGACCGATGAGCACGCTGGAGGAACGCTACGAAGCCATTCGGGCCCGCGTTCCGGCCGGGGTGAAGCTCGTGGCCGTGAGCAAGACGCGTAGCGTGGAGGAGATCCAGGCCCTGTACGACCTGGGCCAGCGCGCCTTCGGCGAGAACTACCCCCAGGAGCTGCGCGACAAGCAGCCCGCGCTGCCGGCCGACATCGAATGGCACTTCATCGGGCACCTGCAGACCAACAAAGTGAAGTACCTGGCCCCCTTCGTGCACCTGGTGCATGCGGTGGACAGCGGCAAGCTGATGCAGGAACTGGAGAAGCGGGCGGCCGCCAACGACCGGACCATCGGGGCCCTGCTGCAGGTGCACATCGCCGATGAGGAGACCAAGCACGGGCTGACCCCGGACGAATTGCTGGAGGCCGTGCGCAGCTGGCCCTGGAACGAGTGGCCACACGTGGAGGTGCGCGGCCTGATGGCCATGGCCACCTTCACCGACGACCTGGTCCAGGTGCGGCGGGAGTTCGATGCCGTCGCCCGGCTCTTC
>JAGQXH010001069.1 GCA_020436695.1 Lewinella sp.
ACAAAGGGTCAGGGCACCGGCACAGTCGTCGTTCGGTGGTTGGCAGACAGCGGTGAACGACCGCAGAACGGCAAGCAACAGCAGGGTGCCTATGAGCTCGGGCCGGGCGGGTTCGCGCATGGATGCGTGGCTCCGGGCGGACACACCGCCGCGGACCCGCCGAAGGTAGCTGGGTCCCTACGCGGGCGTGGGGTGCGTGTACCCGCACTTCCACACATGCCGCTGTTGAAAGGACGAGCGGAACCGGGACTCGTTCCATCCCTTGGTCCAACACGTCAGGACCCCGTGGCCCCACCAGGACTCGAACCTGGATCTAGAGTTTAGGAAACTCCTATTCTATCCCTTGAACTATGGGGCCGAAGCGGTGCAAATGTAGGCGGCTTGGACCGGCTCTATCCAGCGCTCGTGCGCCGCAACCAGCGCGGCAGGATCACCACCCCCATGAACAGGTAGAGGTAGTAGCTCAGGAGGCGCCAGACGATGGCCACCGCACCGATGTACCCGACCACCGGGAACAGGTCCCGGAAGAAGCCGGCGAAGGCCACCTCCGCCACACCGCTGCTTCCAGGCGTTGGACTGATCAGCAGGATCACCCACATGATCAGCTGCCGGGCATAGAGCAGCAGGTGGTCGCTCACCGGGAAGAAGGCGGCTGCGATGCAGTTC
>JAGQXH010000106.1 GCA_020436695.1 Lewinella sp.
CTGGGAACTGGCCTGTAGCGGCCCCATCGGACAACCCGATGACATGGATTGTCCGGACATGAAAGGTAAGGAGATCATTGAGCTGGATGAGGAAAGCGGTAAAGGGCGCTTTATTTTTGACCTTGGTGTACAAACGATCCGGCAGGATTTCAAAATGTATCAGGAAGGTGAAAAACTGATGATCTATTATGTCGACAAACAGGGGAATACCAGCCTTGGGGAGATCGTAAAACTGAATGATCACGAGTTGATCGTCCATTATGCAAAGGAAGGGATCATGACGGTGCAGCAGCGGCAAAAGTGAAACTTGCCTTATCGGCCGTTATACCCAGGCTGACACCGTCTCCGCCAATACCTTCCCTTCCTGTACCATCCGGTGCAAAAAGCGGTTATTCGTCAGTGTCTGTACCTCTATATCAAATCGTTCCTCTTTACGCACCTCCAGTTTAAACTGTATATCCAGCCCCGTCAATACCCGTTCACTCAGCCAGGAAGCAGGCAGGCCTTCCAGCAAATACAATATATAATAGGTGTTGTTGAGGTGCAGGTTAAAATCCAGATCGTGCCAGCGTACGCGGAAGTCCGTCCGGTAATCGACCTGATCCATTGATGGAAATTTGTCGCGATGGGGGAGGAGCCCGTCTACATTTTCCGGGATTAATTGAGCGAATCGCTCCCGGATCCAGTCGGGAATACTGCTTAGCCGGCGCGTCTCAGTATTCATCAGTACCCAGTGAGTGACCGCTTCGACGATCAATTCTCCGGCAGCATCATAGATCCAGAAATTGCGGAAGGTGAGGATGCGCTCCAGGCCGGTGGGACGGGTGCGAATGGTGAGTTCCTCATTCAGCACCGGCATTCGTTTTACTTCCAGTTGCATACGCATCAGCACCCAGGCCACCTGTTCGGGCTCCAGATCCCAGACCGAAAGCTTCAGCTTGATGACGTGTTGCATCGCCGCTTCCTGCATCAGCCGCACCAGAGCCGGTACGGTCATTCGCTTTTGATGATCGATCTCGTAGGCGCGTACGAGGTAGGTTTCTTCGTGATGTAGGTCACTGGGCATATTCGGATATAAGTTGTTTGTAGGCTACTACAGGCGTAATTTACGGTATTCAAATTGATTCTGGTAAAGATCTGTCACTGTGTCAGAGCCGAATAATCGGCGGCTCAACTGCACAGTACAAATTATTACTGCCCTGAGTGCTCAAAGGCCGTTATTTTTTTGCCGGTTTGCCGGATCGCCCAAATCCTGATCCGTCTTTTTGAAGTCGCTTCCCGGTCTATGAAATAATTGATTTTTTGTGTAAAAAGACCTTTTGTTTTTAAAGGAAAAAATCATACCTTTGCATTCGCTTTTGAAAAAGGGCGTGCTTTGTGTCCGCCTTACATTCAGAAAAACAAGCATTTACAGTCTAATTTAATCGAAATTCAGGAACGTATGCCTACTATTAACCAGTTGGTGCGCAAAGGCAGAAAGCAAGTGATCGAGAAAAGTAAGTCACGTGCTTTGGATGCATGCCCTCAGAAACGTGGGGTTTGTACCCGGGTATATACTACTACTCCCAAGAAGCCGAACTCTGCTTTGCGTAAAGTGGCTAAGGTACGTTTGACGAATGGCATTGAGGTGATTGCCTACATTCCGGGTGAAGGTCACAACTTGCAAGAACACTCTATCGTATTGATCCGGGGTGGTCGGGTAAAGGACTTACCGGGTGTACGTTATACCATCGTTCGTGGGGCACTGGATACTGCCGGTGTAAACGACCGTAAGAAGAGCCGTTCCAAATACGGAACCAAGGCGCCTAAGAAGTAATTATGTTTCATGTGTTAGAAACCTCTAATTAAAAATGAGAAAAAGAAAACCAAAATTACGAGTTATCGCACCGGACCCCCGCTATGGAGATCCGATCGTAACTCAGTTCGTCAACAATATGATGTGGGAAGGTAAGAAGAGTACTGCCTTCCATATTTTCTACGATGCCATGGACATCATCAAAGAGCGTACCAAGCAGGATGAGCATGGCATCTGGAAAAAGGCTTTGAATAATGCCATGCCTCAGGTAGAGGTGCGCAGCCGCCGTATTGGTGGTGCTACTTTTCAGATCCCGACGGAGATCCGCCCCAAGCGGAAGATGTCTATCGGCATGAAATGGCTGATCCGTTTCAGCCGCGCACGCAGTGGAAAGGGAATGGCAGAGAAGCTGGCTGCTGAACTGATAGCAGCAAGCAAAGGGGAAGGTGCAGCCGTGAAGCGTAAAGAAGATACGCACAAAATGGCTGAATCTAACCGTGCTTTTGCCCATTTCCGGGTGTAAGTTGATTGGAGCAAGATGTAGATTAGTTATCAAGAGAGCCGGCGGCAGTGCCGGAAAAGACAGCAAAACACAACACCAGTATCCTATTAACTAATCGACCAATTCAACGAATTCACTAAATTATTAAATCCTGCGAGGAGCAATCATGGCTAAAGATCTCAAATTCACAAGGAACATTGGTATCGCTGCTCACATTGACGCCGGTAAAACGACGACAACGGAGCGCGTACTCTACTATACAGGCCTGAGCCACAAGATCGGTGAGGTACACGATGGTGCCGCCACCATGGACTGGATGGAACAGGAGCAGGAAAGAGGTATCACTATTACTTCTGCTGCTACCAAGACCAACTGGAAGTGGAAAGATCAGGATTACGCGGTTAACATCATCGACACTCCGGGTCACGTGGATTTCACCGTTGAGGTGAACCGCTCCCTGCGTGTACTTGATGGTCTGGTATTCCTTTTCTGTGCAGTAAGTGGTGTGGAGCCGCAGTCAGAAACCAACTGGCGTCTGGCTGACAACTATAAAGTACCGCGTATCGGTTTCGTTAACAAAATGGACCGTTCCGGTGCCGATTTCTTTTCCGTGTTGAACGACGTGCGGGAGAAATTGGGCTCCAATGCTATTCCGCTGCAAATTCCGATCGGTGCCGAGGAGAAATTCAAAGGTGTTGTTGACCTGATCACCAATCAGGCCATCGTATGGAATGAGCACGACATGGGTATGACTTTCGAGGTGATCGAGACCCCGGAAGATCTGCTGGACGTTGTTGCAGAATGGCGCGAGAAATTACTCGAAACCATCGCTGAGTACGATGAGACGCTGATGGAGAAATACTTCGAAGATCCTGATTCTATCTCCGAAGAAGAAATGCGCCACGCTGTACGTCAGGCGGTAATGGGCCACAAGTTCATTCCGATGATGTGCGGTTCTGCTTTCAAAAATAAAGGGGTACAGGCTGTTCTGGATGCCGTGTGTGCTTACCTGCCTTCTCCGACCGACGTTGAAGCCATCAAAGGTATCAACCCAAGAACGGAAAAAGAGGAAGTTCGTAAGCCGTCGGTTACCGAACCCTTCTCTGCCCTGGCGTTCAAGATCGCAACCGACCCCTATGTAGGCCGTCTGGCTTTCATGCGCGTATACTCCGGTGCACTGGATGCCGGTTCTTATGTACTGAATACCCGTTCCGACAACAAGGAGCGTATCTCCCGTATCTACCAAATGCACGCCAACAAGCAAAATGCTATTGAGCGGGTAGAAGCCGGTGACATCGCTGCTGCAGTTGGTTTTAAGGATATCCGTACCGGTGATACCCTTTGCGATCTCGATCATCCGATCGTACTGGAAAGTATGGTATTCCCCGAACCGGTGATCGGTATCGCGGTAGAACCGAAATCACAAAAAGACCTGGACAAACTGGGTATGGCTTTGGCCAAACTGGCTGAAGAAGATCCCACCTTCCGGGTACAGTATAATGAAGACACCAACCAGACGATCATCAGCGGTATGGGTGAGTTGCACCTTGAGATCATCGTTGACCGTCTGCGTCGTGAATTCAAGGTAGAATGTAACCAGGGCGAACCGCAGGTGAACTACAAAGAGGCACTGACCACTTCCGTAACGCACCGCGAGCGCCTGAAAAAACAAACCGGTGGTTCCGGTCTGTTCGCCGATATGGAATTCGAACTCGGCCCGGCTGATCAGGAATTCCTGGATAGTGAAGATTTCAAGAGCGGTAAGGTTAAGCTGCAATTCGTATGGGACATCTTCGGTGGTTCTATTGACAAGAACTACCAGAAGCCTATCCGTGACGGTTTCACTGCCATGATGTCTAACGGCGTTTTGGCCGGTTACGGCATCGACAGCATGAAAGTGCGGGTATTCGATGGTTCTATGCACGCAGTGGACTCGAAGCCGATCGCTTTCGAACTTTGTGCAAAAGAAGGTTTCCGTGCCGCTGCCCACAAGGCCAAGCCGGTAATCCTCGAGCCGATCATGAAACTTGAGGTAGTTACGCCCGAAGAATACACCGGTAGTGTGATCGGTGACCTGAACCGTCGCCGTGGTCTGCCGAAAGGACAGCAGCCCCGTTCCGGTGGTGCCATCGCCATTCAGGCTGATGTACCTCTGTCTGAAATGTTCGGCTACGTAACGCACCTGCGTACCATTACTTCCGGCCGCGCCAGCTCCAGTATGGAATTCAGCCACTTCGCTGAAGCTCCGCAGGGCATTGCCAAGGAAGTGATCGAGAAAGCTAAAGGCGAAGTAAACGTATAGTAGTCGGCAGTCATTAGTCGGCAGTCGAAAGTCACTGCCGGGAAAAGTGACTGGCGGAATTGACAAGTGATTTAAAGTTCGGAAGCTCGGACAATTTTTTGCCCGGCTTCCGAGCTTAAGCATAACTCAGATCCTACTTGGCCAAGCGAGGCAAAAGAGTGATCCGGGTATTATTAATTTTTCGGCTCACAGCCAAAGTTGACAGGCCGTCTTATAGTTGTACAATCTTTTTCGGTAAAGCCTTCCGCGAATGCCGACTAACGACTGCCGACGAACGACTGCTTTTCAGCGAAGCTGAAAGCCCTCATTGAAATAACTGGTTTGCAGGCATGAATCAGAAAATTCGTATTAAACTGCGTTCTTACGATCACAACCTGGTCGACAAATCAACCGAAAAGATCGTAAAAACGGTTCGCAACAGTGGGGCCGTAGTAACTGGTCCGATTCCGCTGCCCACCGAGAAGAACATCTATACTGTTCTCCGTTCTCCACACGTGAACAAGAAATCTCGTGAGCAGTTTCAGTTGCGCACCCACAAGCGCCTAATTGAAATCTTTACTCCCAACCAGAAGACAGTCGACGCCCTGTCGAAACTGGAATTGCCCAGCGGGGTAGATATTCAAGTAAAATTGACCTAGTAGATCGGTCAGTTTATTGTTGAAGACAAATTTGTTCACGTAAGATACTAGGCATGGCCTTAGTGCTTGACGGTGAGTGTTTTAACACTCCATTTGTAAGCATTAAACCAGGTGATGCCCAGGAATCTGTCATCTAAAATAAACTTAGGATGAACGGATTGATCGGAAAAAAAGTCGGTATGACCAGCATCTTTGATGCTAACGGACGCAACGTCGCATGTACCGTAGTTGAATTGGGTCCCTGTGTTGTTACGCAGGTGAAAACCGAGGAGAGTGACGGCTACGAAGCCCTGCAATTGGGCTACGACGAGGCGAAAGAGAAAAATACCACTCAGGCCCAGATGGGTCACTTTGGCAAAGCCAATACCACTCCTAAAAAAAGAGTAATCGAATTCCGGGATTTCAACGCTGTTGAGAAAGCAGTGGGTGACACCGTTACGGTTGATGACGTATTCGCCGAAGGCGATATGATCAGTGCCATCGGCCTGTCAAAAGGTAAAGGTTTCCAGGGCGTAGTAAAACGCCACGGATTTAGCGGTGTGAATGATGCTACGCACGGTCAGCACAACCGTCAGCGTGCTCCGGGTTCCATCGGTGCTGCCTCTTACCCGGCACGGGTATTCAAAGGTATGCGCATGGCCGGACGCGACGGTGGTCGCCGGGTTAAAGTGAAGAACCTGCGCGTATTGAAGGTTTTCCCCGAGAAGAACATCATGCTGGTCAAGGGGGCTATCCCCGGCCACAAGGGAGCCTACGTAATCCTGGAAAAATAATTTAGTCCTTTTGGCTAAGCCTTTAAATCAGAAGAGATGAAACTCGAAGTGCATAATATACAGGGAGAAAAGACCGGCCGGGAGGTAGAACTGCCCGCTGAGATCTTCGGTATTGAGCCCAATGAGCACGCCGTTTATCTGACGGTTAAACAATTCCTGGCCAATCAGCGTCAAGGTACGCACAAGTCAAAAGAGCGTAGTGAGATCACGGGGTCTACCCGTAAGCTGAAGCGTCAGAAAGGTACCGGTACCGCTCGTGCCGGTGATATCAAGAGCCCGGTGTTCCGTGGTGGTGGTCGTGTTTTCGGCCCTCGCCCGCGCAACTACGGCTTCCCGCTGAATAAGAAAGTAAAGCGTCTGGCTCGTCTGTCCGCACTGTCTACCAAAGCTGGTGCCGGCGAGATCATGATCGTGGAAGATTTTTCTTTCGAAGCTCCCAAAACCCGGGAATTCGTGAATATTCTGAAAAATCTGCAACTGGCGGATAAAAAGACCCTGCTGGTAACTACCGATTACGAAAAAGAGGTGGTACTGTCCGGTCGCAATGTTAAAAACGCAGATGTGATCCGCGCAACGGACCTGAATCCTTACAGCATCCTGCACGCCAATACCGTGCTGCTGAGTGAAGGTGCCGTACAGAAGATCGCAGAAACTTTTAAATAGACAAGTAGTCATAAGTCGATGAGTCGTCAGTCGTAAGTCTGACTTACGACTCCCGGACTTAAGACTGACAGACTAAATATAAAGAAATGGCAAAGACAATCCTCATCAGGCCGATTATCACCGAGAAAGCAGAGCAGCTTTCGGAAGGGCTCAATCAGTACAGCTTTGTCGTCCACCGGAAAGCCAATAAGGTGGAGATCCGCAAAGCCGTAGAGCAAATGTACGGTGTACCCGTGGAGAGCGTGAATACGATGGTGATCCCAGGTAAAGCAAAGGTCCGTAACACTCGGACCGGGATCCAGCGCGGACGGGTATCGCCTTATAAGAAAGCGATCGTAACCCTGCCGGAAGGAGAGGAGATCGATTTCTACGGTGAAATCTAAAGCAGTCGTCAGTCGCTTAGTCTTCAGTTAATAGTCTCCGGACTTATGACTTCCAGACTTACGACTAATGACTCCAAAATCTCAAATTTGAGAATGCCGGAAGACAGGAGTCGGGGGTGGGCACTGCCTGATTAAAAAGAAAACTATTTCTTTTTAAGCCCGAGCTTCGGCTAACCACTTTCGGAAAAAAAGAGTAACAATGCCAGTAAAAAAGTTTAGTCCGGTTACCCCCGGTACTCGTTTTAGAGTGGGGAACACCTTTTCGGAGGTGACAGCCTGTGAACCGGAAAAGAGCCTGTTGGCTCCTATCAAAAAAAGCGGTGGCCGTAACAAGGACGGTAAAATGACCGTTCGCCAGCGTGGCGGTGGCCATAAGCGTCGTTACCGTTTGATCGATTTCAAACGTGACAAAGACGGTATTCCCGCAACCGTAAAAACTATTGAGTACGATCCAAACCGTACTGCTTTTATCGCTTTGCTGAACTACGCTGACGGTGAGAAGAGATACATCATCGCACCGCAGGGACTGAAAGTCGGTGATCAGGTAGTGTCTGGTAGCGGAGCTTCTCCGGATACAGGCAATGCACTGTTCCTGAGCGAGATCCCTCTGGGTTCTTCTATCCACGCTATCGAACTGCAACCGGGCCAGGG
This sequence comes from Lewinella sp., assembly GCA_020436695.1. Classification (GTDB taxonomy): domain Bacteria; phylum Bacteroidota; class Bacteroidia; order Chitinophagales; family Saprospiraceae; genus Flavilitoribacter. The sequence continues at coordinate 7,708 of JAGQXH010000106.1, forward strand.
AGCTGCGCTGGCGCGCGGTGCCGGCACCAACGGGGTACTGATGGGCCGTGAAGGCCGTTACGCTTCCGTTAAACTGCCTTCCGGTGAAGTACGTCGTATCCTGCTGACCTGTAAAGCTACCATCGGTACTACTTCCAACCCGGACCACGGGCTGCAGGTACTGGGTAAAGCCGGCCGGAACCGTTGGATCGGTCGTCGTCCTCGCGTAAGAGGTGTAGCCATGAACCCTGTAGATCACCCCATGGGTGGTGGTGAAGGTAGGGCTTCCGGAGGACACCCGCGCTCACGTACAGGCATTATGGCAAAAGGCCAGAAAACGCGTAACAACAAAAAGCATTCTACCAAACTCATTATTTCCAAACGGAAATCGCGTAATAAATAAACCATGGCAAGATCAATTAAAAAAGGTCCTTACGTTTTCCACAAACTGATGGACAAGGTCGAGAAAGCAAAAATGTCTAATAAGAAGACCGTTATCAAGACCTGGTCACGCGCATCGATGATCATTCCCGATATGGTAGGGGAAACCATCGCCGTGCACAACGGAAAAACTTTTGTTCCGGTGTTCGTTACGGAAAACATGGTAGGCCATAAACTGGGAGAATTTGCTCCCACGCGTAACTTCCGGGGACACTCCGGTAACCGTAAGAAGTAGAAGAGGGACGGTAGGACACAGAGGCGTTGAGATGTTGGGACTTTCAGGTCAAAATGTCTCAAGATCCCTAAGTCCCAACATCCTGCTTTACTTCTAAACAAAGCGAGAAAGAGTATTTCACAAAAGTAGTAGAGATCCGCTGACTCTCCGGGAGTACATGATCTGCCTACAATATAATTTAATGAAATGGAAGCTGTAGCTAAACTCAGAAATGTTCCGATGTCAGCGCGCAAGATGCGGTTGGTAGTGGACAATATCCGCGGTAAGCGGGTGGAAGATGCGCTGGACATCCTGCGTTTTAGCAAACGCGAGTCAGCCGTTTGGTTAGAAAAGCTCGTGCTGTCGGCTGTAGCCAATTGGGAAAACAAATTGGATGGTCTGGAAAGCGCCGATGATTACGGTTTGGTGATCAAGACCGCTTTCGTTGACGAGGGCACGATGCTCAAGCGTTTTCGCCCGGCTCCGCACGGCCGTGCTCACCGCATCCGCAAACGTACCAACCACGTGACCGTGGTGGTGGAGAATCGTATTCCGGTGGACACTGATTATCAGTCAGCTTCAGCTGATGATATCGTGGAGATCGAAGAGGAAGACGGAGCAACGGAAGAATAAAGCAAGTCGTTAGTCGCTAGTCTTAAAGTTGAAAGTCTTTGACTGTCGACTTATGACTTACGACTGAAGACTATTCAACTAAAATTCATCAATTTCAACCATAGATATGGGTCAGAAGACAAATCCAATCGGTAATCGTCTAGGCATCATCCGCGGATGGGAGTCCAACTGGTATGCCGATCGGGACTATGCGGACAAGGTAGTAGAGGATGAGAAAATCCGGACTTACCTGAACGCACGTATCCAAAAAGGCGGTATCGCTCGTATCATCATTGAGCGTACCCTGAAGCGTATTACCATTACCATCCATACCAGCCGTCCCGGTATCATTATCGGTAAAGGAGGCCAGGAGGTAGACCGGATCCGTGAGGAGTTGAAAAAACTTACCGGCAAGGAAGTTCAGATCAACATCGTGGAGATCCGCAAACCGGAACTGGATGCCAATATCGTAGCCGAGTCCATCGCCAAGCAACTGGAAGCACGGATCAACTACCGTCGGGCCATCAAAATGGCTATCCAGTCAACTATGCGTGCCGGTGCCGAAGGTATTAAAGTACGTATTGCCGGTCGTTTGAACGGTGCAGATATGGCTCGTACCGAAGAGTACAAAGAGGGACGTACCCCGCTGCATACTTTCCGGGCAGATATTGACTATTCACTGAAAGAAGCACTGACCGTTTACGGGATCATCGGTGTGAAAGTATGGATCTGCAATGGTGAAGTACTCGGTAAGCGTGATCTGTCTCCCAACATCGGTGTGACCAAGAAGGAAACCGGTGGTGGCGGCGGCGGCGGTGGAGACCGTCGTGGCGGAGGACGTGGAGATCGTCGTGGCGGTGGTGGCCGTGGTCGTGGAGATCGTCGTGGTGGCGGCGGCGGCGGTGGTCGTGGTGGTGACCGTCGTAGAGGATAAGCAATACGATCGACAGCATCATAGACGGAAGGCACTCGCGGTAAGTAGCGTAGATGCCTGTCCGGTTTAAAGATCCAGGATGATTTTCCTGGTCTGGAGTTATATTATTTCAACAAAATGCCGTACCTTTGCCAAGCTTTTTCGGGGGCTATGGTGAATTTGGGGGTTAATGTTAGTGTAAAGTGTTGATTGTTACTGCTTTATGAAGTAATAATCTTCTGAATTAAGTCAAAATCCCCGTTTAATCGGCTTTAGTAAATAGGACTGCTAAATTTTTTAATCATGTTACAGCCAAAAAGAACGAAATATCGCAAGCAGCAGAAAGGACGGAATCGTGGCTTGGCTCATCGCGGTAGTACGGTTGACTTCGGTAGCTTTGGGTTGAAGACCCTGGACGAGGGCCGGATCACCAACCGCCAGATCGAAGCAGCTCGTATCGCTATGACGCGTTACATGAAGCGGGAAGGTAAAGTGTGGATCCGTATTTTCCCGGATAAGCCGATTACTTCCAAGCCGCAAGAGGTACGTATGGGTAAGGGTAAAGGTGCCCTGGATCACTATGTAGCCCTGGTAAAGCCCGGCCGGATCATGTTTGAAATTGATGGTGTTTCCAGCGAGATCGCACACGAAGCACTCCGCCTGGCTGCTCAGAAACTGCCGGTACAGACCAAAGTGATTACCCGTCCGGATTACGCGGGGTGATTTGTGATAAATGATAATTGATAAATGATGATTGATGAATGATAATGTTGAATTGATGAGACCCACCATCAATTATTAATTATCAATTATCAATTATGAAATGATTTTAAAATGGCAACCAAAAAATATTTGGAGCTACAGGATTTTTCCGACGCGGACCTGAAAAGTGAGCTGGAAGCTACCGAGGTGCAGTTTCAGAAGCTGAAGTTCGATCATGCGGTCAAAGGTCTTGACAATCCGCTGACGATCCGCGAAGTACGTCGTGACATCGCTCGTCTGCAGACGGAGATCCGTCGGCGTGAGCTGGCAACTATGTCAGAAGAGGAATTGGCCAAGCGATCCAGAATCCGGAATCGTCGCCGCAAATAAAATTCTTACGGAATGCGGTATACGGAGCAACGGCAAACGGTAACAATGATAAATAACCGTCGACCGTGAGCCGTCAACCGATAGCCGTTAACCGTTAACCGTTAGTTTAACAATGGAAGACAGAAATATTAGAAAGACGAGGGTCGGGGTAGTGACCAGCAACAAAATGGAGAAAACCATTGCGGTCAGTGTAGAGCGTCGTATTAAGCATCCGATTTACGGTAAGTTCATGAAGAAGAACAAGAAGTTCATCGCTCACGACGAGACCAACGAATGCAACATCGGCGATACTGTCCGGATCATGGAAACCCGCCCCATAAGCAAGAACAAACGCTGGAGGCTGGTAGAGATCGTCGAAAGAGCTAAGTAATTATTTGGTGCCAGGTATGTCTGGTATCCCAGCTCAACAAAAAATTGGCCGTGTGCCATTAACGCAGCGGCCATTAGCCCTGGCACTAAAAGTCAGGACGGCCGTCCACCGTAATTTTGGGCCTGCCTGCCTCTATGAAGAAAAGATCGTACGCAGGTAGTAAAGCATCTTTAAATTGTAAAGTGTCATGATTCAGCAAGAGTCCAGACTGAAAGTAGCCGACAACAGTGGAGCCAAAGAGGTTCTTTGTATCCGGGTATTGGGCGGTTCCAAGCGTCGTTACGCTTCCATCGGTGATCTGATCATCGTTTCTGTAAAGGAAGCCACTCCGGGCGGTGTTAAGAAAGGAACTGTTTCCCGGGCCGTTGTGGTACGTACCAAGAAAGAGATTCGTCGTCGTGATGGTTCTTATATCCGTTTTGACGATAATGCCTGTGTACTGCTCAACGCTGCGGATGAGCCGCGCGGAACGCGGATCTTTGGGCCGGTAGCTCGTGAATTGCGTGAGAAAGACTTCATGCGTATTGTATCACTGGCTCCTGAGGTATTGTAAAATGGTCCGGCAGTAGCATTGTCGGCAGATAAGCAGAAAAAAATGGCAAATAAAAGCAAACAGACACGATTCGCTCCCAAACCGAAGATCAAGAAGGGAGACAAAGTGTTCGTCATTTCCGGCGCCTATAAGGATCGCGAGCGTAGCCGCGAAGTACTGGAAGTGATTCCGTCAAAGAACCGGGCCATAGTAGATGGGGTGAACCTGCGCAAGAAGCACAACAAACCCACTCAGGATGCACCGGGAGGTATTAATGAGATCACGGCTTCGATCCATTTGTCCAACCTGATGTTGGCCGATCCGAAGACCGGAGAGCCCTCTCGCATAGGCCGTAAAGTAGAAGACGGTAAGATCGTACGTTATTCTAAAAAATCAGGAGAAATCATTAAGTGATGAGTTATACTCCAAGACTTAAGCAAAAATACCGCGAAGAGGTAGCACCGGCACTGATGGAGCAGTTTGGCTACAAATCAGTTATGCAGATCCCCAAGATCGTGAAGGTTTGTATTAACCAGGGGGTCGGCGATGCTACTCAGGACAAAAAACTGGTTGACAATGCCCTGCAGGAAATGAGCATTATCGCCGGTCAGAAAGCGGTGCCTACCAAGGCTAAGAAATCCGTCTCGAACTTCAAACTTCGTGAGGGAATGACCATCGGCGCCCGGGTGACCCTGCGCGACGAAAGAATGTACGAATTCCTGGATCGTCTGATCTCCGTGGCGCTGCCGCGGGTACGTGACTTTCGCGGAGTGAACGACAAGAGCTTCGACGGACGTGGCAACTATTCCATGGGTATCACCGAGCAGATCATCTTCCCGGAGATCGACCTGGACAAAGTAGCCCGCATCACCGGTATGGATGTTACCATTGTAACAACTGCCAAAACGGATGCAGAAGCACTGGCGCTGCTCAAAATGATGGGCATGCCGTTCAAAAACCAGAGAAATTAATTTCGACAAACTAATATACCATGGCAAGGAAATCATTGATCGCTCGTGAAGTTAAGCGTGCCAAAATGGTGAAGAAATACGCAAAACTCCGGGAGCAACTGAAAGAGGAAGGCCGTTGGGAAGACCTGGACAAGCTGCCGCGCAACTCTAACCCGATCCGTCTGCACAACCGTTGCCGGTTGACCGGACGTCCGAAAGGGTACATGAGAAAATTCGGTATCTGCCGGGTGAAATTCCGCGAAATGGCGCTGGATGGTAAAATCCCGGGAGTCACCAAAGCGAGTTGGTAGATTTATTCGGTGCTGGGTATCCGGTTTTGGGTGCTCGGTGCTTATAACATTGATCGGTCTGCTTAATTATTCAGCAGATCTTCAGTTAGGTGAGTTGTAACGTCAGTTCACCCTATCAGGCGGAAAAAGTAATGAAGCATTAAGCTGTTTTGTATTACCTGCCTGTCAATAAATAAAGGATCGTTAAGGGTATCCACTCGAAGGTTGCATTCAGTTCCTTACCGAGTACCGGGATACCAAGTACCGAATACCGATCCTAAATTCCTCAAAAGCTATCAAGGTTCCTGAAAACTCCTTCGGAAAACCGGTTAGCGCAACAAAGAAGTCATGCAAGTAACTGATCCTATTGCTGATTATCTGACCCGTATTCGCAACGCACAAATGGCGGGTCATCGAATTGTAGAAATTCCAGCTTCAAAGCTGAAAAAGCGGATCACCGAGATCCTATATGACCAAGGTTATATTCTGAAGTACATGTTCGATGACGAAGGTGGAAAAGGAAATCAGGGTGTGATCAAGATCGCGATCAAGTATGATCCGTCAACCCGCAAGCCGATCATCCGCGAAATGGGCCGCATCAGCAAACCTGGTTTACGTAAGTATATGAAGAGCAATGAACTGCCTCGCGTTATCAACGGTCTTGGTGTAGCCATCGTGTCTACTTCCAGAGGCGTAATGACCGATAAGCAGGCCCGCGAAGCCAATGTTGGCGGTGAGGTGCTTTGTTACGTTTATTAATTGTTGGACCAGATTAAAACTTATTTATCATGTCTAGAGTAGGAAAAGCACCCATCTCCTTGCCGAAAGGTGTACAAATCGATATAAGCAAAGGCAATCTGGTGACCGTAAAGGGGCCGAAGGGGGAATTGCAGCAGCAGATCGATCCGGATCTGTCGATCGAGGTGGAAGACGGTACCCTGGAAGTTAAGCGTCCGACCGAATCCAAGCGTCACAAATCCCTGCACGGTCTTAGTCGTGCACTGATCAATAACATGGTAGCAGGAGTTTCCGAGGGTTTCGTGAAAGAAATGGAAGTGATCGGCGTTGGTTACCGTGTAGAGAATAAGGGCAATCTGTTGATCCTTACCCTGGGATTCTCTCACCCCATCTATTTCTATGTACCGGATGAGGTGAAAGTAGAAACTGCGATGGAAAAAGGTAAAGCGCCAATGATCAAACTGGAGTCACCTGACAAGCAATTGCTGGGTCAGGTAGCGGCCAAGATCCGCGCCTTCCGTAAACCCGAGCCTTATAAAGGTAAAGGTATCCGTTTCAAAGGAGAAGAGATTCGTCGTAAGGCTGGTAAAACGGCTTCCAAATAGAAATGAGGAACGGGGAATGAGGAATGAGTCATGCTGCTCACTCCTCATTTCACACCTCTCATTCCTGATAAACTGGCGCCTTGGGTTTGGCCGACAGGCTCTTCACTAAGGCGAAAAACAGATAATAATCATGCAATTTTCAAAACAGGGTAGAAGAAAAAGAATTCACTACCGTATTCGCAAAAATATTCAGGGAACGGCTGACCGGCCTCGCCTGAGTGTTTATCGCAGCAACCGGTCTATCTACTGCCAGCTGATCGATGATGTAGCCGGAAAAACATTGGCTGCAGCTTCCTCTATGGATAAAACGGTGTCTACCGGCGGTAACAAGACCGACATATCCAAGGAAGTGGGTAAACTGATCGCTGAACGAGGCAAAGCTGCCGGTATCGAAGTGGTCGTTTTTGACCGCAGCGGTTATTTGTACCACGGACGAGTGAAAGCCCTGGCTGACGGCGCTCGCGAAGGAGGCCTCAAATTTTAAAACATTTCAAGCAGATAAATAATGGCTAAAAAGAGCTCTAACAGGGTTAAGCCCGCTGAAACGGATTTGAAAGAGAAGTTGGTTAACCTCAACCGCGTTGCCAAGGTGACCAAAGGGGGGCGTACATTCAGCTTCGCCGCTATCGTCGTCGTTGGTGACGGCAACGGCGCTGTCGGCCATGGCCTGGGTAAAGCCCGTGACGTTTCAGAGTCTATCTCCAAAGCTGTAGACGACGCCAAGAAGAACCTGATCAAAATACCCCTGCACAAAGGAACGATCCCACATGAGCAGAAAGGCAAATATGGCGCCGGAAAGGTGTTGATCAAGCCTGCTGCCGATGGTACGGGGGTAATTGCCGGAGGTGCTATGCGTGCAGTGCTGGAGATCGCCGGTGTACACAACGTACTGGCCAAGTCGATGGGCTCGTCCAACCCGCACAACGTGGTGAAGGCTACCATCGACGCTCTGTCTAAGCTGAGAAGCCCCATGGATGTGTCGCGCCAGCGCAATATTTCTATGGAAAAATTGTTTAATGGATAATCAGGAGCAGGAACGCTGTTTCCCCTTCTAAATCAGAAGCGCGATGGATAAGTTCAATAAGATAAAGATCACTCAAGTTAAAAGCATCATTGACCGGCCCAAGCGGCAGAAGGATACAATGAAGGCCCTGGGGCTGCGCAAAATGAATCAGAGTGTGGTGCACGTAGCCACTCCTCAGATCATGGGTATGGTGGGCAAGATCAACCACCTGGTGGTGGTTGAAGAGGCCAACTAAGCCAGTTCCAA
>JAGQXH010001070.1 GCA_020436695.1 Lewinella sp.
GAAAACTTAACCCCCATTATTGTTAGATTGCTTCTGTCTATTTCAATAGTATTGAACATATTTTTCTGTCTTGACTACTTTCCAAATTTACAAAATATTAGGGTCAAATCTCTCTATTTTTGTCGCTTTGAAAGGCCTGATAATATGTATTTTACGTATCAGATTCGTGTTGTTAACAATTCTAACAGGTAGCAATCAATTGTAAATAATTACAATGGAAATAACCTGTTTACTTGCACTTCCTAAAGTAAGGAATTTGATTTATTTTATAAGTGTGTAGAATAAGGGGGGAGGCTGTCAGCAGTCGGCAGTCGGCAGTCGGCAGTCGGCAGTCGGCAGTCAGATTATGGGGCAGACAAGTTAGGGCGAATTACTTCTACCATTTAACCCTTAAACTCTTTTCCCCTTTCACCACAAAGTGGCCACACTCTTCACCCCGATCCATCTCGTGCAGGTGAATCCTTCGCCATACAGGAAACCACAGGGTCTGCCATGTTCGCGGGCACGGGCAGGTATGTTGTCCAGGAATCCTTTGGAGGCGATGTAGGTATCGGGTTCGGAAGAGTTCGGGTCGTAGAACTGGCTGCTGTGGGCCAGGATGGCTTCCATCTTCTGGTCCATCACCGCAGTGATGTCCATGACCACATCGGGTTCGATG
>JAGQXH010001071.1 GCA_020436695.1 Lewinella sp.
AGCTTGTCGTCCATGCGCTGTTTCGCCTGGTCGATCAGGGACCAGTCGCTTCGCAGTGCATCGGAGAGGTGGCGCAGTTTGATCGCAGCACGCAGGGTGGGGTTGATGGGTTGAGTGGTCATGTTCGTATGGTGTTGTTCAGTTGAGGTCAAGCGTTGTTCGTGGTGCCGGCATCCGGGACCGATGGCCGGGGGCTGCGGCGCTGTGCCCACCAGCCGGTCACGCGCTCCTTTACGCCTTCCAGCAGGTGGTAGATCACGGGCACCAGGAACACGGTGAGCAGCATGGAACTGGTGAGCCCACCGATGATCACCCAGGCCAGGCCGTTCTTCCATTCGCTGCCGGTGCCGGTAGCCAGTGCGATGGGTAACATGCCGAAGACCATGGCGATGGTGGTCATGAGGATGGGACGAAGGCGGGTGCGCCCAGCTTCCACCAAGGCATTCTGGTAGGGCATGCCTTCCGCCTTCAGCTGGTTGGTGCGGTCCACGATGAGGATGGCGTTCTTGGCCACCAGGCCCAGCAGCATGATGAGGCCCAGCAGTGTGAAGAGGCTGAGCGAGGAGAGGCTGAGGTTGAGCGCGAGGAAGGCACCGATCACCGCCACCGGGATGCTGAAGAGCACCACGAATGGGTAGAGGAAGCTGTCGTACA
>JAGQXH010001072.1 GCA_020436695.1 Lewinella sp.
ACCCGTCTTGGTATTGTGTGTAGGATGGCAGGCATCACTGTAATAAATCACGGCCTGGCCGCTTGCTACCTCTTCTAACAACTCAGGTAAGACTTGCGACAGGAAAGCCTGTTGAGCGGTATCATCGGCCTTACTGGCAACGGCTTTGCTCTTTTTGTAAACGAAGCCCAGCCGATGAAGCAAATCCACCATGCCACTGGGAGTATACTTTATTCCAAACTCCTCCAAAACATAAGGGGGCCGCCCGGCACGGATAGCTCCGTAAATATCTATACCTCAAAACCTTTGTTCAACATGACCTTCAATCTCGGTCGTGCCGACCGATTGAAGGCTTATTTATTCTGCGCATTTTTTCCTTTTCAATTGAAGTTGGTCAAGCTGATTTCTTGAATTTCAACCTGTTTTTTACTCGTTTATACTCCTCCGACCGTTTTATTGAGTCCATCTTAATATCCTCTTCCAATTTCCTGGAATGAAGTCTATACCAATAATTAGCAGGTATCATATTAGCACTATGGTGCTCCAGCCGATACATCAATTCGATGTTTGGATTCTCTTTATCATTCAATATGCGGCTTAGTTTTGTCTTATGAATATCTAAATCAGCAGCAAAATCTGTCCTGGTTTTTCTCAAAAGGCCAATATACTTCTT
>JAGQXH010001073.1 GCA_020436695.1 Lewinella sp.
GGCATCACGGACGAATTCATCGTTCCGGTGGCTATTCCGGATGCGGACGGCAACGTGGCCGAGATTGCCGACGACGACGTCGTGCTGAGTTTCAATTTCAGATCCGACCGCATGCGCCAGCTGATCGCCGCGCTCTCGCGACCCGATTTCGACGCGTTCGATCGCGGCGACATCCCCGCCGATCTGCGCGTGTTCACGCTCACCCGCTACGAGGCAGACTTGCCGGTGGAGATCATCTTTCCGCCGCAGGACGTCACATCTCCGTTGGCGAAAGTCATTAGCGATGCCGGTCTCGCCCAGTTCCACGCAGCGGAAACCGAAAAGTATCCGCACGTGACCTTCTTTCTGAATGGAGGGCGTGAGGAGCCGTTTCCCGGTGAGGATCGCGCGCTAATCGCGTCGCCCAAAGTGGCGACCTACGACCTGCAACCAGAAATGTCGGCGCCCGGCCTGCGCGATGAGGTGCTCCGGGCGATCGAATCGGGCACGTACGATTTCATCATCGTCAACTTTGCCAACGGCGACATGGTCGGTCACACAGGTGACTTCGAGGCGGCGGTGAAAGCGGTCGAAACGGTCGACTCGTGCCTCGGCGAGCTTCTGTTGTCTATCGAGCAAGCGGGTGGCCGCGCAATCGTGACG
>JAGQXH010001074.1 GCA_020436695.1 Lewinella sp.
AATACAACTTTTGGCATGATTCTATATTAATGAACAGTCTGACGTACGGGCCGCCCCGACCCTTTGGGTACGGGGCAGGCAGTATACGGCGGTTCGTCGAACAGTACAACCGCTCTTTTCACCAGTTGCACCTTGCATCTTTTCCATCGAAACGGATGGTTTGCCGTAGGGAATCGGTCACCCATGATAGACAAGTTCCATGTTTCGCGGGCATGTCCGCTGTTCAACGTTCAGCCCTTCATGGTTACCCTCTCACATTTCGCTGCCGGCAACACGGCCGATCATTATAAATGTGGTTTGGCTCCACTACTATGGCGTCTGACTTCGGCGTGAGCTCAGTCGAACGCTGACTGCTGTCCTCCAGCGGTCAACGCTCAGACAGCTCTCCCCGGGTAAGAACACCCTCTTTCCGTCGAATCTGCCTGCATCTACATCTCTGGGATTGTGATATAAGCTCAGCCTTCGGTATGGTGTGCCACCTCGGCCTCCCAAATATGCCTCTTATGCAGTTCCTGCCTGGCCTGAGCTTGTCGAAGGGTGCATTCCGACTTTTGCAGTCCCACTTACTTCAGACTTCCCGTCACCGGGAACGCCCTGGTGGCTTGCTAAACGCCCGCTTAATAAAGCGTTGGGGAAACTTT
>JAGQXH010001075.1 GCA_020436695.1 Lewinella sp.
TGGATGGCAGGTACGCCGTCGGCGGTCTCCTCCAGGGTGGTGTAGTGCTCACCGTCCAGCATGCTCTCCAGACCGCTCACGTACTCGGTGCTGAAGGTGCGGCTGTACCAGATCTCGCGGTTGGTCAGGCTGTCCTGGGCCTGAAGGGACATGCCTGCCAGGAGCAGGGTAGTGCCAAGGAGGATGGTTCGCTTCATGGGTCGTGGAAATGCAACAAGGATGCCGAAGGTAGGAGGCGATGGGCAGTCCGCAGTCGGCAGTCCGCAGTCGGTGGTCGGCTGTGTGGCGGTCCGTTGGTCCTGTGTCGGCAGTCGGCAGTCGGCAGTCGGCAGTCAGCAGTCAGCAGTCAGTCAGCAGTTGGCAGTAAGCAGTCGGCAGAGCGCCAACCTCCAACCTTCAACCTTCAACCTTCAACCTCCAACCATCAACCTCCAACCTCCAACCTCCAACCTCCAACCTCCAACCTTCAACCTTCAACATAATCCATATCCCTCCCAAAGGTCTCGTGCACCCGTGTTAGGGCCCAGATGGCGGCGCCGAAGCAGAGCAGGCCCACCACGGTGGCGGAGGCCACGCTGCCGACAGCAGGAGCCGCGTACTTGAACAGGCTGGTGACGGGCCATACGATGCCGCGCACGAA
>JAGQXH010001076.1 GCA_020436695.1 Lewinella sp.
AGAGTATGCTGAGAAGAATCAGTAAACGTTTACCATTGCCATTGTGTATAAAAATTTAAGGAGATTAGAGATAGGGAGACTGGAGATTAGTGTCTGAGGTTATTTCAGCATTAGCAGATGCTAACTTGATAAAAAGCAATTGTGAATAATGAATTGTGAAGTGTTAATTGTGAATGAATTTAACTTCACAATTCATTATTAATTATTTGCAATTCACAATTTTCCACTCTTATTATCCTATACTCTAATCCCCATCCGTTAATCTCCATTATATAGGAGGACATCATGGTCTTAGTCATTGATAATTACGACTCATTTACCTATAACCTGGTTCAATATTTAGGCGAGTTTGGCGAGAAGGTCGAGGTTCGGCGCAATGATACCATCACACTGGATGAGATCGCGGCGATGAAACCGGACCACATTGTGATTTCGCCGGGGCCGGGAACACCGGATGATGCCGGTATTTCAGTCGATTTGATTAAGCGCTTTCATCAAGAGATTCCCATTTTTGGTGTCTGTCTCGGTCATCAGGCTATTGGACAAGCCTTTGGGGGTAAAATTGTCCGGGCCAAGTTTGTGATGCACGGCAAAGTGTCGGCCATCGAACACAACCAACGCGGCGTTTTTC
>JAGQXH010001077.1 GCA_020436695.1 Lewinella sp.
TCCTTCCAAGTCGGCGAGATTTCTCGCCGCACCTTCCTGCGCCGGACCACAGCCGCCCTGGGCAGCGTTGCCGCGGCCAATGTGCTTCTGGCCGCGTGTTCGCCGGTGCTCGACCCCAGCATGATGACGCCGAACCCGGTCGTCGACGAAGAGGCCACGGCCAACCAGCCCGCGCTCGGTGAGATGTCGACCAGCGACGGCGTGGTGAGCGGCATGGTGGCCTATCCCGACCCGGACGGCGAAGAGTTGACCGGCCATTTGGCCTATCCCGAAGGCGATGGCGCCCACCCCGGCATCATCGTCATCCAAGAATGGTGGGGGCTGAACGATCACATCAAGGACGTGGCCAACCGCTTCGCCGCGGCGGGCTACGTGGCGCTGGCCCCGGATCTCTACAAGGGCCAGGTGGCCACCGAGCCGGACGAGGCACGCAAGCTGGTCATGGAGCTGGACATGGCCGAGGCGGTCAACGAGATCCAGGCGGCCATCGACTATCTGCTGGCCCAGGAGAATGTGGCCGGTGACAAGGCCGGCATCGTCGGCTTCTGTATGGGCGGTCGCCTGGTGCTGATGACCGGGTTGGCGTCGGACGATGTGGGCGCGGCGGTCGCCTACTACGGCTC
>JAGQXH010001078.1 GCA_020436695.1 Lewinella sp.
CACCGGTGTAAAACTTCCTGAGAACAAATCCGAAAACCCGGTTGGGCACACCAGGAATTGTCTGAATCGAGACTTGGCCGTCACGCATCAGAGGGTTTTCGGATAGGAACTGTGTCTAAATAAAAAGACGATCCGCGAAAGCGAATCGTCCGGGAATCTCTATCGGCCCTTCACGTCCAGATTGCGAATCGCGAGGAGCATCCGAACTCCTCAAGCAAAGCTCGTCCATTTGAGACAGAGTGCGGGTGACAGGATTTGAACCTGCACGAGTGTTACCTCACTAGCCCCTCAAGCTAGCGTGTCTGCCAATTCCACCACACCCGCAACTTATTAAGGAAAATCAACTTACGTCGATTGACCGGCGACCGGAAAGGATTCATTCGAGGAAATCTCCGCTGACGGGGGAAATCCGCCTCAACAATCCAGACATGCCAGTATACCACCCGGTTCACCTGCCGCAACCCAGACAGAATTTTCACGCGTCCGACCTAACTCGGTTCCTGACAACGAGCTTCATCCGGTCGCCCGCCGCTTCCCTCCGGCGGCGGCAGCGTATAAAGTCGGCTTCATCCCCTTCGTTGATCCCGACCTGGCCCGCCCCCGACACCTTCGGAAACTGACC
>JAGQXH010001079.1 GCA_020436695.1 Lewinella sp.
CTTTAACCCAATTAAAATTTTACAAACTGTAGACCGCATCCAGAATGGTACGTGAGAAAACGTCCATCAGAAATATAGCCAACGCCAGAATAATAGAAGCTACCAAAACCACCACTGTACTGCTTTGCAGGTTAGCCAGGGTTGGCCAGGTCACTTTGTGGACCAGCTCATTGTAGCTCTCAATGAAATAAAGTTTTAGCCTTTCCATTGCTAATTCTTTTTTGCACAGGCAGATGAATCTCTACCTGGTGAAAATTTCAGATGGGCAGGTGAGTGAATATATCCTCCCCGGCCGCAAAACTTGCACGGGCAGGAGGACTTGAACCCCCAGCCTACGGTTTTGGAGACCGTCGCTCTACCAGTTGAGCTATGCCCGTATTAATATGCTGAAAAGATTAGGCACAACGATGCCTAACCTTTTCAACCATAATATTATCAAGTGAAATACTTGTTATACGTCCAGAATCTCCGTCACCTGTCCAGCGCCAACCGTACGGCCACCCTCACGGATAGCAAAACGGAGCCCTTTCTCCATAGCAATGGTGTTGATAAGCTTCACTTCCAGAGAAACGTTATCACCAGGCATTACCATTTCAACACCGGAGGGCAGCGCAACGTCACC
>JAGQXH010000107.1 GCA_020436695.1 Lewinella sp.
CCATCATCGGAAAATGACTTTTCACACAACCCCACTAGCGCATTTTGGGCCGCCGGCGCTTACCGCCGGGCTGCATTACATTGCGGGAGCGTCCACCGCCCATACGCTGTACGGCCTTTTGCTGACCGCGACTGGCCATTACCTGATCGAATTGCTTAAGTTGCTCTTTCACATTGGGATCGGTTATCTTCAGTTCCTTGATCTTACGGTAATGGATCTCGGCCTGTTTCCATTTGCTCTTGGAAGCGGCAATATTTGCAAGCTGCAATTGCAGCATAGCCTTTTCATTATCAGTCGGCACGTCAATCTCCTCGGCCATCTTCAGGTACATTTCCCCTTTTTCGGTGTCTTTCTGGCCGAGTGCTACCGAACCTTTGATCATGTAGAAGTACGCGCGGTTAGTAGCATACAACCATTTGGGATTGAGGGTCAGGTTGAGTAGTTTTTCGGATTTTTCAAAATCCATGGTTTGCATGGCCTTGGCCGCACTGCCTACCGTGCCCAGGAAAATGTAGCCTACCAGAAGGATGATCCCCGCCAGCAGAAAGGGGAAGCCGTACCAAAAGCCAAGAGTAGCCCACATAACTATCCCGCCGATGATACCAACGGCCATTAATGCAAAACGTAAATATGGATGGATAACGAACATAATGTCTAAACTTTTCTCAGGTGCAAAGGTAAGTAGATTCGGTTTAATAGCGGCTTATTCAATAAATAATTCCTCCGGAGCGTATACCGGAAGCTGACTATGTTTAAAGTCCTTCTTGTTTCGGGTGATAATCCCATCAATTTTTCCATGAGATAGAGCACAAAAGTGCTGAACACCATCTTCAAAATCTTTGAATTGTGACACTAAAGAGGTTTGTAGGTCTTTTTTTTGAATGGGATGAATGTAGATATAGTTTAACAACTGACTGATTTTTTCTTTGGCTGTATCTCTGTCCAGTTCCTTTTCTAAAATGTAATAGGCCGTAGTTACGGAATTACTTGAAGTCCACAGTTGCCATTCTTTTTTTAGACCTTTTGTAAAGATTTTTAGCGCTGGTTTAGCGAAGGGCACCCTATTCCCAAGGAAATCCAAAATGATGTTGGTATCCAGAAAAAAATGCTTCACTTTTTATGTTTTTCTATCATAAGAGAGCGTATAGTAGCTTTATCATCCATTGATGCAGGAAGATCGACGACACCAAATAGCCCTTTGAATTCATCAGGAATCTCTTCTTCCAAGTCCGCTTTATTGCTGGTAAGTTCTTTCAGATAAGATTCTACTAGATCAGAGAGACTTCTGCCGGATAATCTGGCATACATTTTGGCTTTTTCGATTACATTTTTTTCAATAGTTAAAGTAAGCTTTGTATTCACTATACGTGTATTTTTTTCAAAAATACGTGTTTTGTCAAAGAAATACCAGTCTTATCCCATTAGTACGGTAAGGATCTCCTGCGCTGCCTCGGCAATTACTGTTCCTGGCCCAAAAATACCCGCAACACCTTTCCGGTAGAGATAGTCATAATCCTGAGCCGGGATCACCCCTCCGACGACTACCAGAATGTCTTCCCGGCCGAGTTTCGCCAATTCTTCCACGCATTCCGGGGCCAGGGTCTTGTGGGCTCCGGCCAGGGAGGAAATACCGAGAATGTGCACATCATTTTCAACTGCCTGCCGGGCTGCTTCGGCTGGTGTTTGAAACAACGGACCGATATCCACATCAAAACCCAGATCGGCAAAGCTGCTGGCGATCACCTTGGCTCCGCGATCGTGCCCATCCTGGCCGAGTTTGGCTACCAGAATGCGCGGCCGACGACCAAACTGATCGGCAAATGCGTTGGTGAGAGCCCGGGTCTGTTCAAAAGTAGAATTGTCCTGCATAGACTGAGCGTATACGCCACTAAGCGTTTTTGTATTGGGCCGGTATCGGCCGAAGTGGCGTTCCATAGCCTGAGAGATCTCACCCAGAGTAGCCCGGTTGCGGGCGGCATTTATGGCCAGTTCCAGCAGGTTGGCTTTTTCATTTTTACATCCCTGGTACAATTCCTCCAGGCTTTGCTGAACCTTCGTTTCGTCGCGCCGGGACCGGACTTCGGCCAGCCGGGCGATCTGAGCTTTACGCACCACCGTATTATCCACCTCCAAAATATCTATATCACTGGTTTCCCCGGTGCGGAAGACGTTGACACCAACGATCTGATCCCGGCCACTGTCGATCCGGGCCTGTTTCCGGGCGGCGGCTTCTTCGATACGCAACTTGGGTAGTCCCTCTTCAATGGCTTTGGCCATACCCCCCAGTTCTTCCACTTCCTGGATCAGTGCCCAGGCTCTATCACAAAGCTGACTGGTAAGATATTCCACATAATAAGAACCGGCCCAGGGATCGACAGCGCGTGTGATATCCGTTTCCTCCTGCAGATACAATTGTGTATCGCGGGCGATCT
Organism: Lewinella sp.; assembly: GCA_020436695.1. Classification (GTDB taxonomy): domain Bacteria; phylum Bacteroidota; class Bacteroidia; order Chitinophagales; family Saprospiraceae; genus Flavilitoribacter. The sequence goes on from JAGQXH010000107.1 coordinate 2,433, forward strand.
TGGCCGAAAAATCCGTCGGCAAAGCAATGGCTTCATCCAGTGCATTGGTGTGTAACGACTGCGTACCACCCAGCACCGCAGCGGTCGCTTCAATACACGTACGGGCAATGTTGTTGAAAGGATCCTGCTCGGTTAGGCTCCAGCCGGAAGTTTGGCAGTGAGTACGCAGTGCCATGGACTTTGGGTTCTTCGGCTCGAACTGTTTTACCAGTTTGGCCCACAGCATACGCCCGGCCCGCAGTTTGGCGATCTCCATGAAGTGATTCATGCCGATGCCCCAGAAGAAGGAAATACGCGGCGCAAAATCGTCGATAGCCAATCCGGCGGTCAGACCGGTGCGCAGGTATTCCAATCCATCGGCCAGGGTATAGGCCAGTTCCAGATCGGCGGGTGCACCGGCTTCGTGCATGTGATAACCGCTGACGCTGATGGAGTTGAATCGCGGCATATTCTCCGCTGTGTAGCGGAAAATATCGCCGATGATGCGCATGGACGGAGCCGGCGGATAAATAAAGGTGTTGCGCACCATGAATTCTTTCAAAATATCATTCTGAATAGTGCCGCTGAGCTGAGCGGGCGATACGCCCTGTTCTTCCGCCGCTACAATGTAGAAAGCCATGATGGGAATAACAGCTCCGTTCATGGTCATGGAGACCGACATCTGATCGAGCGGTATCTGATCGAACAGTCGTTTCATGTCCTCTACCGTGTCGATGGCCACTCCGGCCTTGCCCACATCACCCCGCACCCGCTCGTGATCGGAATCATAACCGCGATGGGTGGCTAGGTCGAAAGCCACGGAAAGCCCTTTTTGTCCCTGCTCCAGATTACGCCGGTAGAAAGCATTGCTTTCTTCAGCAGTGGAAAACCCCGCGTACTGGCGGATGGTCCACGGACGCACGGTGTACATAGAACTGTACGGCCCCCGTAGATAGGGTGGCCTACCGGCGATAAAAGCCAACTGATGAGTGATTTGTGTGTCCTGGGGTGAGAATTGGGAAGGAATATCGATCTGCTCGGCGGACGTCCAGGTAGCGCGATCCTTGATGTTTGCGGCGTTTCTTTGGTATGATAGTTTGCTGAAATCCGGACGTCCCATATTCGGTGGCTGGTTTTTAACGGGCAATAAATGAGCTTCTAAGGTAGAAATAAAGTTTTTAAAATTCTTTCATTCCGGAGTCAATCCGTTGGAAGGAATTGCTTTGTAACCTTTTTCCGGTCCACCGGTCTATAGGCAGAAACAAAGGAAATATGCAACATCGTATCCCAATCTTTTTTCTAGGCATACTAATTCTTACCGGGGCATTCACGGCTTGCCGAACACAGCCGGTTACGGCCGTAAAGACCGGACAGATCCGAACCGTGGAGGATAAGATCATTACCACCGATTCATTAGATGCCTTTATCCGACAGGCAATGGATGATACTGGCGTACCAGGGCTTTCCATCGCGATCATTAATGACGCCGGTATCGTGTACCATCGGACCTTTGGTGTGACCAATCTGAACAGTGGACTGCGCGTGACTGATTCCACCCTTTTTGAAGCGGCCTCGCTATCAAAACCCCTCTTTGCTTATTTTGTAATGAAAATGGTGGAAAAAGGAGTATTGGATCTGGATGCTCCCATCTATCCTTCAATCGCCCACATTATGCCGCCGGAAGCGATCGATAGTGCTTCATTCGATGCCTATCAGCTCATTACTCCCCGCATGATCTTATGCCACGCTACGGGCATGCCTAACTGGGCGGAGGGAAAACCCATCCATATCGCCTTCCCTCCGGGTACGGGATTTTCTTATTCCGGAGAGGCCTATCAACATCTGGGGGCTGCATTGGGTACGCTTCTGGAGGTAGGGTGGCAGAGTCGTCTGGATTCCGTTTTTCAAAAGGAAGTTGCCGAACCTTTAGGATTGAGAAATAGCTTTTTTACCTGGAATGAACACATTGAAGGGCATAAAGCGAGCGGACACCGACAGGGGAAACCCACTGATGCGATGGAGCATGGAAAAGCATTTGGCCCCGGCTACAGTCTGCATACCGAGGCTTATGATTATGCCTTATTTCTGACCGAAATGATGAAAGAAAAGCATTTAGATAAAAACCTGCTTGCCGAAATGCTGCTGGAACAAAATAAATTCACCCCAGACAATGAACTGCTGAAATACGGACAAACCGGATGGGGATTGGGTTTTGCCCGACGACCTACAGAACATGGACTCCGTTACATGCATACCGGCAATAATCACGATTTTCAATCTTACGCCTGCTTTTACAAAGAAGGGGGCTATGGACTGGTTCTTTTCATTAATGCAGATACGATCGAGCCGTTCTATGAACTCCTGGGAACGTATCTGGGCGATAAATTTTAAAACATATGAGCTCAATGTATGAGGTATTGACCATGCTGGCCCTGTTTGCGGCTGTTGTCATCGTCATCTACATTCTGGCAAGGTATACCTACCTGACGAAGAAGATAATGGCCGAGAACGGTGCGTATGCGCCGGGTGCTACATTTGAACGTTTTCGCTATCTGGAGATCGGCTGTATCATATTTGGTCTTGGTGTCGGCCTGGGTCTTTCCTCGGTGTTTACCCTTATGGATCTCGGCGAAGATACCATGGACCTATTGATCTACGGCACAATTTTGATCTTTGGCGGACTTGGTCTGGCTGCAGCTCATTTCATCCGCGACCGGAGCAGCTGATCGTACAGGGTAATGGATGAAAAAGCACTGATAAAACGCATTGTGGCGGGAGAAACAGCTCTATATCGCCATCTGGTGGAACAGTATAAAGACCTGTCCCTGACCCTGGCGTATACTATACTTGCCAATCGGGAAGAGGCCGAAGATGTTGTACAGGAAGCTTTCCTGAAGGCCTTCCGGGGTCTGGGGCGTTTTCGACTACAATCTAGTTTTGCTACCTGGTTCTATCGCATTGTAGTGAATACCAGTTATCATGCTTTGGAAAAGAAGAAATATAGAAAAACGGCTCCGTTGGATACTCTTTCCGTGACGGATACGGCTGCATCTAATAATAGTTTGCAGGAAGTTCGGCAGTTGGAACGCAGGAAGGTGATCCTACAGGTATTGAACAGAATGAAGCCGCAGGAAGCGCTGCTCCTTAAGCTTTATTACCTGGGAGAACAATCAGTAAAAGAGATCTCAGTGATCACCCGATTGAGTACGGCTAACGTCAAAATCATTTTACACCGGGCCCGGAAAAGTTTTCACATTGAATTGGATGATCTGATGGGCGACGAAAAAGATCAGTTATTATGAAAGACGAAACAACCCGCAAGCTACTGGAAGAAAGTCTTCTGCATACTTCGGAAGATTTTACCGATCAGATAATGGATAAGTTGGAAGCAGAGACGGTGCGTTCGCCGGTTCCAGCCTATGTGCCATCCCTGTTGGCGGGCAGCTTGCTGGTGATATTATTGGTGCCGCTATTGCTCAAAGGTGGGCTTTCTGTACATTTGCCATTTTTACAGCTGAACTTATCGGGCCTGACCGTTAAGATCCTGTTCGCCTTTTTCGTGTTTGCCAGTATTGGTCGATGGCTGACTTTTCGGAAATTGGGCAATGTGACATACGGAAAACACTAGATCAGGATAGTCCGAAATTATAATGTATAATGGGAAAAAAACTACTGGAGATCTGCTGTGACCACCTCCATTCCGCGCTGGCGGCACAGGCCGGTGGGGCTGATCGCATTGAACTATGTTCTGCTTTGGCCACGGATGGCCTTACACCCAGCGCTGGCTTGCTGAAACAACTGAAAGAACAGTTGAGCATCCCCATATTTGTACTGATCCGGCCACGACCAGGCAATTTTGTGTACAGCCAGTCGGAAGTGGCCGTAATGATAGCCGATATCGAGCAGGCCAGATCCTTAGGTGCAAACGGTATCGTTTCCGGTGCTCTGACGGAAAATAACGAAATTGATCTGCCGGCCACGAGATCGCTGATCGCAGCTGCCGGCCCGCTGCCTTTTACTTTTCATAAGGCTTTTGATCTTACTCCTGATCCTGTGCAGGCTCTTGATCAACTCATTGACCTGGGGGCAGCGCGTGTGCTCACCTCCGGACAGGCCGACAGTGCAGTAGCGGGCAAATCAATGCTACAGCAATTGGCCGATCGGGCCGGAGAGCAGCTCCGCATTCTTTGTGCCGGCGGTATCCGGGATCACAATATCGCCCTGCTCCTGAACCTGGAAGGCATCCATGAATTTCATTCGGCGGCACTGAACCGGCATTCGGATGATGCTTCCGGCTATCCTACGGTCAGTGAGGAGATGGTCCGAAATATGCAATCAGAGCTGGCCTGATATAGTGATCCAATTTATGGAAGAAGTCGAGTTATTGAGAAAAACGATAGGTAATACCATGTTTATCGAGTATGGGTCTGGCCCGGTCCACTACCTCTTTTTTGAGTATGTAATTGGCTGATAGATCGAGATGACTGAGGTTTTTCATAGCGGTCAACCGCTCAACGGGAAAAGTGGTGATAGCGGTATGACGAAAAGTAAATTGCTCCAGACTTTCAATCTCATACACCAGTTCCGGAATGGTATCGACCGGACAGTTTCGCATGTCCAGCAATTTTAGGTTGATGTTCTCTTTCAACGATAGCCCCTCCATGCGGGTGTCGGTCAGGAACAGCTTGCTGAGGCCGGAAAAATGGGAAAGGTCCGGGAAAGGAGCATCCGTTTTTGTAAAAAGAAGGGTTTCGATGTAAGGCCAGTCGGATTCTCCAAAAGTGAGTCCTTTATTTCGATGCGATACCTCCATCCACTTCAGGGTTTTTACCTGTCCGAGCGCGGATTGTAGCGGTATCATATAATCACCAAGGGTAATGCGCTCCAGGCTTTTTAATTTATTGACCGTTGATGGGAGCGCAACCGGGCCGTATAAGGTGAGGCTGGTGAGCCGGTCGAGCGCGGCAAATGAAGGCGGAAGACTCGTTTTTCGTTGTGAGATGATCAACAGGGATTCGAGTTTTTTCAAGCGATCAAACTGATCGGGAAAAGAATCAAAAGTGCCTGATATCTCCAACTTTTTTAGATTGGTAAACCTAAATAGGTAGGCCGGCACTCTGCGGATATCTTTAATATCTATTGCCGTAACACTCCCCGGGTTATAAATACTGGCCCTTATTTCATTACTGGGAGGTGGCGGCGGCGGCATCCGATAGGTACGCTCATTAAGGGCTTTGACCTTATCCCGTATCAGTTGTTGCATCTCTTCGGTCAGGACAACATCTCTTTCCAGGGAAAGGTCTGCTATTTCACTTGGGAGATTACCGCCGACCGGAAGCAGACGGAAGGTCAGCTGCGCGTAGACCTGGAAAGTATCCTGTGTATTCCGGACGAAGAGCTGTATGATCTCGTTAACCCTGGGGCTTTCAGCCATTTTGATCTTGATCCGGTTGTAATTGACGGATCGCTGAAAAAAATCACTGGGAAGTGAAGAGCGAAACGCCTTTTCCACTCCGACCAGATATGTACTATCCAAACGGGAATTCGGAGAAATGGTCGCTGTAGGAATGGAATTGCCGCGGTGGAGTTGCCGGATGATATAGTCAGACTGAAGGTCATCCTGGAGTTGTACCTTCGGTTTGAGGTTCTCAACGATAAAATATTGATTGTCGATCTGTGCGGAAAGAAGACTGCAGAAACAGCAGAAAAATAGCGTTACAATCAGATGAGCCATGCGTTTTGGCGGTAAATGTAAGAAAACATAAATTTATAAACCCTTCGCCTTTAACCGAACTTTAACCTCGCCAATATGTTCCTTTTATCAATAAATGGCGTCTTATAAGCGTTAAGAAAAAGCACATTATTTAAGACGTCAGAACTGAAAAGAATATGAGAAAATTACTGCTGCTCTTTCTCGGCCTTTCCCTCACCCTGATTACTCAGGCCCAGGTCCGGGAAAATACGCAATACACTAAAGCGGGAGATTCCGACCCCGCAGCGACGGCCATACTGGAGAAACTACGCAAAAAATACGATGCCTTCAATTCCGTGGAAGCCGACTTTACACTGGATATCCAGCTGCCGGAACAACCCAAGGAAGTACAGAAAGGCACACTCGTTCGCCAGGGCGATAAATACAAGCTCGACCTGGCAACACAGTCGGTCATGTCCGACGGAAAGGCCTTGTGGTTAATTCTTCACAACAACAAAGAAGTCCAGATCAATAACGTACCCGATCCTGAAGAAGCGGAAGGGTCGTTATTGACCCCCCAGGCTTTATTTAATTTCTACGAATCCGGAAAGTACGTGTATCAGTTCGTCAATGAGTTTGTGGAGAACGGCAAACTGGTGCAGATCATAGAGTTTAAACCACTGGATAAATACTCTGAATATTCCAAGCTTCGTGTGGTAGTGGATAAAAAGAAAAATGAAATGGTAAGCGTTACTGCTTTTTCCAAGGATGGTTCCCGTTATATTTTCACCATCGGTGAATTCCGTCCGAATAAAAGCTATGCTGCCAGTTTCTTTACTTTTGACAAGTCGAAATATCCTGATTATTACGTGGAAGACCTTCGGTAATCCACCTGTGAACAACAGCCCAACTATTTAGACAAACACGAATTGTACAACATTTCTTACTGCAAAAGCTAACGCTTTTCTATTTCCGGGTATATACCCATAGGAAAGTTCGAAAAGGGATAGTAACGCCTCGGTACCTACGTGCCGGGGCTTTTTGTTTGTTGGGGGTTCGGATGAAGGGACGTTGGGGTTTAGGGATATTGAGATGTCGGGCTATATGGATAGCAGGATTAATCAATTATTCCGGAGCCTCCGGTGTATGCCTTCCACCATTACAGTCTTTGCGTAAGACGAACGCAGAAAAATATTATATTGCAAATTCTAAAATTCATACGCTTCTAAAACCGCACAAAATCCAAATGTGATGATACCTGAATACCCAAAAATGAATAGGAACGAACGGATCGGTTTTGTTTCTTCCGGCCGGTCATTTTATTATTTGCTGCTGTTGGTGATCGGCTTGTGGTCCTGTAGTGTTACCCAGCCTGCAGTTATGGCCGGTGGGGACGAAGAACCCGTTGAGTTCATTATTCTGCAAATGAACGACGTATACGAGATCGCTCCGCTGGAAGGAGGCAAGTATGGTGGACTGGCCCGGGTAGCCGCTTTGAAAAAGGAGCTGATACGGGAGAACCCCAACACCATTGCAGTATTATCCGGCGATTTTTTGAGCCCTTCCTTTATCGGTACGCTTCGGATGGATGACGGAGATCGCATTGCCGGGCTGCAAATGGTGGAAACGCTGAATGCTCTGGGGCTGGATTATGTTACCTTCGGTAATCACGAGTTTGATCTCAGTAACGTAGAGGTCTTAAAAAAGCGTCTGGACAGCAGTCGGTTCAAGTACGTATGCGCTAATGCACTGTTGGTGGAAGACGGTGTAAGCCAGCCCTTTCGTCAAAATGGAACGCCGGTGCCCGATCATGTAGTCCATGAATTTCGTAATAGTAAAGGCGATCTGCTCAAGTTGGGTATTACCGGGGTGGTCCTTCCTTTTGCCAAGCAGGATTACGTGACCTACCTGCCGGTAACGGAAACCTTTAAACAGGTAGCAGCCAAGATGGAACGGACCGCAGATATTTCGGTGGCCCTGACGCACCTGGCTGCAGACGAAGATATCGAATTGGCCAAGGCCGTACCGGGTATGCCGCTCTTCCTGGGAGGACACGATCATACCAATATGAGTTTCTTCGTGGAAAATACGGTGATCACCAAAGCCGATGCCAACGCTAAAACGGTCTACGTACACCGGGGATCGTATTATCCATGTTCCGGCACCTTGAAGCTGCGTTCCAGTCTGGTCACTATCGATAATAAGATGTCGGAAGACCCCACCACTAAGGCCGTAGTAGATAAATGGCTGGCTTCGGTAGATGCCATCGCCGAAAATATGGGCTTTCATCCGGACCGTGAACTAATGGTAGCCGACCAGACCCTGGTTTGTACCGAAGCTATCATCCGGTCGAAGCCAACCAATTATGGACAACTGACCAACCGGGCTTTCGAAGCTGTCTGGCCGGGAGCAGATGTCTATTTCCTCAACAGCGGCTCCATGCGCCTGGATGACAATATCAGCGGCACCGTTACCGAGTATGATGTATTGCGTACCTATCCTTTCGGAGGCCCTTTGGCCCGGATGGAGTTGCCGGGTTCGGCACTGGCAAAGGTGCTGACGGCCGGCCTGTTTACCAATAAGGGGGAAGGCGGCTATTTTCAGATCCTCTACGCCGACCCGGCCGGACAGACGTTCACCATCCGGGAACAAACACTGGATCCTAACAAAAAATATACGATCGTACTACCGCAATTTGTAGCAGAAGGAAAGGAAGCAAATCTGGAAATACTGGCCGACTATGCCTTCGAAGCACCGAAAAGTTTTACCACGGACGACGGAAAACAGGTGAATAATGATATCCGGGATATCGTTATCTATTTTATGGAGAAGATCGGTCGGTTTTAAATAGGTTTTCGGTGCTGGTACTTTGAAGTGCCGGCACCGAAAATTAAAAGATCCTGCCGTCGGCATTACGGGCTTCCATAGATATATCCGGATGATCACTCTTGAAATCCTGGATCAGCGATTTCAGACGAGCTTCGTCCAGGCCATCCGCCAGTTGGTACAGAATAGGGAAGTGAAAAGTAGCCGCAGGAGGATTGATCAGAAACACATTTCGGCCGTTAGTGGTATTGCTGTTGATCTCAAAAAAACCGTAGTACCCATCGCGATAAACGGCGCTGGCCGGAGTGGCGAGGTCTGCCAGTTTGCTGTCCAGTTCCTGTTGTAAGGCTTCCCATTCGCTTTCCTTGCAAACGATATAACCCCAGAAGGCGTCGGACGGTATCTTCAGCAGGCTGTTATGTAGCAGGGTGATACCTTCCTGCGTTTCCATATTGATGGTGTAGCTTTCATCATTTATGGTCAGGCGGCCGTTATTGACCACCAGGTTACGCAGCGCGATCTCCAGATTATAAACTCCGTTAGTCAGTTTGCCGGCAAACACATCCGTTTTGGCCGGTGCGGTACCTTCCACACAATCGGCGGGGGGGACAATGTCGTTGATCGACAGGGTGATCTCTCTTCCGGCGCTGACGTAATCCGTGGCTACGGTACTGTTCTGACAATCCTGTGCTTCGATGGTCTTAACCAGAAAGCGAAGTTGCCGGTTGGTAGGATGAAGATATTCCTGCAGATCGATGTAGAATTCCTTTTTGATGTTATTTGGAATAATGATCGGATCCGACAATTTTTCCAGTTGACAGCTACTCGCCAGCAGGATGACGGCCATAATCACAAAGAGACGGAAGCGTAAAACTATTTTCATGGAGTGTTCGCAGTTTTAAAACTAGTATGAGAATGTGTAATAAATGTGAATGCTTAAATCCAAAACACCCTCTTTTCCCACGTACAATCAGTGGGATACATATTTGTTACGGGAAAGAAAACACAAGGTTTCCTGTATTAATTATTTTTTTAATAGGTTTTAAGCTGATTAAGGCTTGTTTGTGTTAGTTTAAGATGATCGCCTTTGACTATGAACGCAACTGACCGGACTGAACCCGGTAAAATAGCCCCATATTTCTGCTAATTATTATCTGGGGCTTCTATTTAGGGAACGCCTGCCCGCTGAATTTGCTGCCTATTAAAAGTAAAAAAGATCGCGTAACCCGGCAAATTCTTGACCTGTTCAAAATGTAATAATTCATACATAGTTGGATTTGACCCGGTTTTCCGTCATATCGTACGAAAGACGGTCTAAACCCTGCGGTGCCGGCTTGCTATTGTGAGTATAGTATTTTGCCGGAATTGGGGAGTGGCCTCAACTCCACGGTGCAGGTGAGAGGAAGGTAGTTGGAGCAATGGTGGTAGGATAGGATGGTGAGGAAGTGGCCGGATATCGTCTCACTTCCTCACTTATTTCTTAAAATTCAGCTCCTGATCTAGGCGTTTCGGCCGCTAAAAAACTTACGGATACCGCCGAGCAGGGCGATCAGTCCGACAACGATGAATTTACCGAATTTTGCCAGCAGCGCAAAAAATCCCGCTTTGGCCAGTACCTTGCCGGCGATGAGCCCGCCGATGCCTACCGCAGCAATTTCATCGATACCCGGATCAAAATCACTGTACTGATAGCCTTTGTTGAAGTTGACGCTGGGTAGAATAAGCGGTAGGTCGGCCTCAACCTGCTCTAGTTGTTTCATGTCACTAATAAAGTTGAGTACCATGACCCCTTTTCTGCCCAAAACGCGGATGTTGTAATTAAGTGTGTTCCATTCCTCGCCTTCAAAATGCAGCTCCTTGGCCCAGTGCAGTTTTTTATTCACTGCATCGTAGTAGGGCGGACTGGCCCAACCAACCAGGTCGACAGCGGCGTAACCGGCGGCAGAACGGGCTTCATTATTTTCTTTAACGTCCTCCTGCATGCTTCCCAGCAATTCGTCGTAGTCGATATCTTCGGCGTCTTCGTCATCAACGTAGCCCATATCTTCAAAATTGATCTCGATGGCGTAACCCTGGTCATCAAAAATGGTGCTTCCTTCAGGGAAGAGCATACCCAGGGTTTCGGTTGGAGGATTGCCCCAAAGATCGGCCATTACGTACTTACTCTGTTCCGGGTTCAGATATTTATAACCCTGTGGAACCTGTAGGGTGGCGATCCCGTCTCCAAGGATGATCTCGCCGGTCTCATAATTCATGGTACTTTCGATACTGTCCTGAAGGAAGGCCAGCCTTTCCAGGTACAGGGCTTCCATTTGGGCCGTATCAAGAGTGGTAGTTTCGGAGTCGGCTTGCGCCGGAAGAGATGTGCTCAACAGGAGCATCATCAGGAGTGCGGTAATTATTCTTCTCATGTTTGTGTGTAATAGAGTTTAGAAAATGGGGTTTACGAGACAATATACGCTGACTTCTTGGTTTAAGTTCCTTCTACGGGCCGATCCTTCTGGAATTATTACGTAAAGAGCTTCCTATTCAGACTGAACTCTACCGCAATATCCAATCTTTTACTGCCTGATGAGTTGGATTCAAAAAAAGAGAAAGAATGAATTTTTTTTAGAACGCCAACGAACACAGCACAAAATGCGAAGGTTTAATAAGTGAATTCAACATTTTGAAAAACAATTATTTACTAACTAAAACTCAATATCATGTTACGCTATGCATTGATCTTCTTTATTATCGCTATCGTCGCCGCCGTTCTTGGATTTGGTGGTGTAGCAGGTGCTATGGCCGGTATCGCGAAAATCCTTTTCTGGGTATTTATCGTACTGCTGGTAGTCTCTTTACTGTCAGGTGCAGTAAGAAGAATTTAAGCCTAACTCAAGCCATTGCTGCTTAAGGTAAAACATGAAACTACCATAAGCATAAGAAAAATCGATAGACATGATGATGTCTTATCCAACAAAATCGGTCCTGCCTGATAAAGTGCAGGACCGATTTTGTTGAAAGCATGATACTATATGAAACTGTATTACTTAGCCCTTATAACTGTTCTGCTGACTGCTCTTACCGGCTGTGCGAATTATAAACTAAATTATGCTGCCGGCTCTGAAGACTGGCAGTCCATACAATCTGCGGATACGGCATCAGTAACTTATACTCTTTATCTGATCGGCGATATTGGAGATCGAACCGGAAAATACAACACCGGCATGGATCTGTTAGCGCGACATTTGCGCGGCGAGGACGAAAAATCAGGTGTGATCTTTTTGGGAAATAATCTTTCTACCGCTAATACCGGAAGCCGGAAAAAGGTTTATGAAGAAAAATTAAAAGAACAGCTGAAGTCGGTACGTGACTTCCCGGGAGATATCTTCTTCTTACCCGGCGAAAGCGACTGGTCGGCCCGGGGGCTGGAAGGTGTGGAATGGGAGAAAGACCTGATTGAAGATTATCTCGATCGCGATGATGTCTGGATGCCTGATCCCGGTTGTAGTGGCCCGGAAGAGATAGAGCTTACCGATGATCTCGTGCTGTTATTAGTGGATTCGGAATGGTATCTGCGCGATTGGGAGGGAGAGATCGATATCAACAGCGATTGCGATGTTAAAAGCAGAAAGGTATTCCGTTGGCTGGTCAATGAAGAAATGAAGAGTAACCGGCATAAGAACACAGTGGTGGCCATGCACCATCCGCTGGCCAGCTTCGGTCCGCACGGTGGTTCACACCACTGGAAAGAGCACCTTTTCCCGCTCACCGCTGTCAATGATCATCTATACATCCCGTTGCCGGTGATCGGTTCTCTAGCCACCTTCCTTCGTTCCAGTACCGGAAACCGAAGGGACCTGGCGCATCCGGTCTATCAGGAAATGGTGGAAGCCTTCATGGATCCCGCCCGTCAGAACGGTCGCTATATTTTCGCCGGCGCCCATGATCAAAGCTTGCAATATATAGAAAGAGATAGCCAGGTGTTTATCGTCAGTGGCGGTGGCAGTGGGCGTACTACACCGGTACATACCGGCAAAGGTTCCGATTTTGCTTACAGTCGCCCCGGTTTCTCCCGGATCCATTTCTATGCCGACGGATCGGCCTGGGTGGAATTCTGGGCTTCTGAATACGGTCGGGATGAGGGTCGGCTGGTGTATCGCAAACAGATCAAAGGTCCGTTTCCAGAGCGGGTTGATCCACCTGATCCTGAGTACGATCCCATTACACCCGGGGAAACCGTCCGTGTCCCTGTAAGCGAACGCGATTACGAGCGTGGTGGGCTTTGGCGCTTCTTTTTCGGAGAGCATTACCGCGATGTGTACAAGGCGGAGGTTGAAGTGCCGCTTTTCGACCTGGAGAGATATCTTGGAGGAGTAGAGCCCATCAAACGGGGTGGAGGTGCCCAAACCAATTCGCTGCGTATCGAAGACGAAAAGGGGCGGCAATATACTCTTCGTTCCATCGACAAAGATGCTTCGCGTACAGTACCTTATCCCTTCAACCAGAATGTAGTACTCGATATTGTTGAGGATAATTTCAGCGCCTCACATCCTTTCGGCGCTTTGGCCGCCGCAGAACTCTCGAAGGTCGTCGGCATTAACCACAATAATCCTAAAGTGGTTTATCTGCCCAGACAGGCCGCATTGGGTGAATACAATGATGACTACGGAAATGCACTTTATCTGCTGGAAGAAAGACCGGATGACGAAGTATGGCAGGATGCCGAATTTTTTGGTTATCCGGAAAAGATAGAGAG
>JAGQXH010001080.1 GCA_020436695.1 Lewinella sp.
GATGGCTGGACGCGGCGAGATATGCCGACTCGTTCGGATATCAATCCGATATCGACACCCATGCCTGGCCCTATCGCGACTGGGTCGTCCGCGCGCTCAACGGGAACCTGCCGTGGAACGAATTCATCACCTGGCAGCTCGCCGGCGACCTGTTGGAAAACCCGACGCGGGACCAGATGATCGCCACCGCGTTCAACCGCATCCACCGCAAGACGCAGGAAGGCGGAAGCGTCGAGGAGGAGTTCCGCCAGGAAGGCGTCGCGGACCGCGTCCACACCTTCGGCACCGCGTTCCTCGCGCTCACCATGGAGTGCGCCCGCTGCCACGATCACAAATACGATCCGATCCCGATGCGCGAGTATTACTCGCTCGGTGCCTTCTTCAACAACATCGACGAATGGGGCCTCCTGCACGGCGTCGCATCGATCCCGCCGAATCCGACGTTGCTCCTCACCACGCCGGACCAGGACACGCGGATCGCCAGCGCGAAGGATGCGGTTGCCTCGGCGGAAGCGGCGCTGCGGGAAACGATCGTCACACGCGAAGCGGAGTTTCAGGCCTGGCTCGGAGCGCCCGTCACTCCGGATGCGGACCTGAGCGGCTCGTATGAGCTCGATTC
>JAGQXH010001081.1 GCA_020436695.1 Lewinella sp.
CCTTCTGAAATCTGGCCTTCCTGGGGAGCAGAACGCGCGGCGTGGTTCATGGAAAAATATGCAGAGGAGTAATCCCTCACCCGGCCTTCGGCCCGATCACCAGCCGCGTATTATACCCGGCTGGTGATTGGTTGCCGGATACGAGATGGCCGCCGAGTTGCTGGCTCAGCAGGGTCACAAGCTGAGAACCGAAAGCTGTGCCCTGAGCGGCATCACCAGCTCCAACGCCATCATCTTCCACTTCCAGCACGAGCCCTTCTCCGGGCTCCTGCTTCAGGGCCACGCGGATAGTTCCTTCCCGTCCATCAGGAAAGGCATATTTCAGCGAATTGGTGATCAGTTCATTCACGATCAGCCCCAGCGGCACCGCCTTGTCCACATCCAGTTCCAGCGGCTCCATGTCCAGCTTCAGCCGGGCACGGTCTTTCATGCCGAAGGTGTCAAACAGGCTGTTTGCGAGATTCCGGAAATAGTCCTGCATCTCCACAGCGGCGAGATTGTCACGCTGGTACAGCTTCTGATGAATCAGGGCCATGGATTCCACCCGGTGCTGACCAGCGCTCACGGCCTGCTTCACTTCTTCGTCGCGGATATGGGCCGACTGCAGAAACAACA
>JAGQXH010001082.1 GCA_020436695.1 Lewinella sp.
GTGGAATTCCATCATGGCCCGAGTTCCAATATGACCTTGGTACCGGAGGGCCGGCCGTCGGTACCGTACAGGTCGATCACCTGGCTCCGGATGTCCAATCCCAGCGTTCGCCGTGCCAGTTCCAGGCGCTCGCGGGTCAGGCGCATGCCCATGGACCGTTGGGCGGTGGCGCTCTTGCTCTTCAGTTCGCCGGCCTGCTTGCGGCCGATGCCTTCGTCCTCCACCTCCATCACCAGAGTCCCGTTCCTGCGGAAGACCCGGACCTGTAATGATCCCGGGCCGTTCTTGCGGTGCATGAGCCCATGCCAGATGGCGTTCTCCACATAGGGTTGCAGGAGCATGGGCGGAACACGGATCTCCGCAGGGTCGTCCTCCAGTTCCACGCGCAGGTCGAAGTCGAAGCGTTCGTTGAACCGGAGCTGTTCCAGTTCCACGTACAACCGAAGGGTGTCCAGCTCGTCCTTCAGCGTCACCAGCTGTTCCTTCGAGTTCTGCAGCACGTTGCGCATCAGGCGGCTGAACTTGGTGAGGTAGCCCGATGCCGCCTCGCGATCGTTCCGCACGATGTAGCGGTTGATCGCATTCAGGCAGTTGAACAGGAAGTGTGGGTTCA
>JAGQXH010001083.1 GCA_020436695.1 Lewinella sp.
TGGCGGTCTTGCTGTTCCGCGCGGTGAAGGGCGGCGCCCATTCCTGGTAGCGGTCGTGGTTCAGCTCGGCCAGCTTGGGATTGATGTGCATGAGCTTGGCCAACTGCTTCGCGCTCATGCCTTTCAGCTTGCCATGCAGCACCTCGGCATCGGCCAGCAGTTCGGGCTTCGTGGCGCCCTTCACACCGGTCACGGGGTCCATGTTCAGGTCCTTGGCGGGGGAAAGCAGGGTGAGCATGGGGGTAAAGATCGGGCTTGGGGAGTCGGGAGTCTTGAGTCGGCTGTCAGTAGTCAGTAGTCGGCAGTCGGCAGTCGGCAGTCGGCAGTCGGCAGTGAGCGATACCAACGGAGTCGCTGCTCCGCCTTCACACCTCACCCTTCCGCGCGGGCGTTGTTGCGGAGCAGAAATGTGAAGGGTGAACCGTGAATGCGGAAGTGTGAAGTGGCAGTCCGGCTGCGATGCGCCTGAGCGGGGGTTGGGACAATACCAACGGAGTCGCTGCTCCGAAAGGTGAGATCGCTTCGTCGGGTCCGGCTCCTGCGTCGCTCGGCACTTCTCGCGATGACGGTAGGGCGCATGGACAACTTCACACTTCAGAACTCCGCCTT
>JAGQXH010001084.1 GCA_020436695.1 Lewinella sp.
ATCCTTTATCCGGTGCTTGCGGACAAGCTGAACGGCGCGCGCATCGTGCCCGGCAAGCACACGCGCGTGGAAGGCGTGGACCAGTGCGACAAGGCGATCCACGTCGACCAGAATCCGATCGGCCGCACTCCGCGTTCCAATCCCGCCACCTATACGGGAGTATGGGACAAAATCCGCACGCTGTTCGCCAAGACGCCCGAAGCGCAGGTGCGCGGCTATGGTCCCGGACGGTTCTCGTTCAACGTCAAGGGAGGCCGCTGCGAGGCATGCCACGGCGACGGCACATTGAAAATCGAAATGAACTTCCTGCCGGACGTGTACGTGGACTGCGAGGAATGCCACGGCCAGCGCTACAACCGCGAGACTCTCGAAGTGAAGTACAACGGCAAATCGGTCGCCGACGTGCTGAACATGCCCATCGAGGAGGCCGCGCAGTTCTTCAAGGCGTACCCGTCCATCTCGCGTTACCTGGACACCCTGGTGCAGGTCGGTCTCGGCTATATCCGGCTCGGCCAGCCGGCGCCGACGCTGTCCGGCGGCGAATCGCGGCGCGTGAAACTCGCGACGGAACTCCAACGGCGTTCCACCGGCAAAACCGTGTACATCCT
>JAGQXH010001085.1 GCA_020436695.1 Lewinella sp.
CATAAGGCGAGAGCATGCGGATCATCCGGATCGCCTGATGCACGTCCCATGCCTCATTCGGATCGACCCTCAGACGCCGCTCTCCGATTGCCCCTCTAAGCGCAGCCGTGCAGGCGATGTCCAACCCCTCGCCCCTGCCCAGTTTGAGGTAGAAGACCTTGATCCCCTGCTCCACATATTCCCGGCCCATTGTTGCCACCTTTTCGGGCGTTTCACCGTCGATGAAGGCAAAATACCGGATGTCGTCATGCACCGCCCCACCGAGGACGGAATAAACCGGCAGATTGAGCGCCTTGCCCATCAGATCGTGCAGGGCAAAGTCCAGCCCCGCCAGGGCGAGGCGCGCCATCCGGTCCATGTCGGATGCCGGCAGCGCCATCAGTTGCCGGTAGGCCTGTTGCCATATCCGCTCAATCTCGAACGGGTTCGCGCCGATAATCAACGGGCGCAGCGCCTCGTAGATGTCCTGTATGAAGCGTGCATTGGGAATTGCCATGCATTCACCGACACCGGTAAGGCCGGTATCGGTTTCAATCTCGATGAGCACCAGAGCGGCCTTGGTCCTTGCGCCCTGCTGCATGTGGTAGGGATTGCGATACGGTATCTC
>JAGQXH010001086.1 GCA_020436695.1 Lewinella sp.
TTCACAGAAAAAAGAAAAAAAACGCTGGAAAATATATACCGGGCCAGCGAGATCCTCAAAACGGGCCATGATACGCTGAAAGATTATCCCATTATTTTTCAACGTGGCGAAAATCGTACCGAACTTCCGTTTTGGAATCAGCTTAACGGACCCATTGCGGATGCGCTCTGGCACGTAGGGCAGGTCGTGAGTTTTCGACGGGCCTCCGGCAATCCATTTAATTCCAAGGTGAGCGTGTTGACGGGAACGGTAAGGGAATAAGTACATTCTCAATAAAATTGTGTAACACAAGAATTGAACAGACGGACTCTCCTCCGGCGATTCGATGCTACATGGTTCCATTGTTTCATGGCTCCGGTCAATGAAGCAATGGCTCATGAGTAATGCCATGAAATGTAGTAGACAGTGTCCTTTGCCTAAATCTTAAAATTTTGAAAAACTAATATACAAATGTAACTTTATTTTATATCTAAAGTTTAATAATATAGCTTCGATGTTGATACCCCTTCCCCAAAAAACTGGAATTATTGCTTGATTGTTTTGCATGAAAATCGAAGCATTGATCGCTCCATTCGCCTTACAACTACGTCTGCATGTTTCCGCAGT
>JAGQXH010001087.1 GCA_020436695.1 Lewinella sp.
AATTGGAAGAGTTGTTCCACGTCCATGTATTCGTCTTCTCGCAGCGCGCCACCACTCATGCCGGAGAGTAGGCTGTAGGTCAGCAGGCCCATACCGTAAGGAGAGGCTTCGTAACTGGCCTGGTCATTGGCCGAACCGGAGATGATGTAAATGCCGGTCCGGTCGCGCAGTCGGTCCAGTGCGCGGATCTGGGAGCTGGGGATGTTCTTCATGGCCAGCAAGGCCAGGTCTTTATTGAACTGACCGGAAGCACAGGCATCGATCATCATCACTTGCTTGCGAGCGGGAATGGCGTTCAGCCATTCGGCAAACTCGGCGGATGAGATGGCGTATTGCTGCCGGATGGCGTTATCACCGAGATAGTCGCTGCCCATATCCTGGGTGAGGTAGTAGAAGTAGTCCTCGTATACCTTGCCATGGCCGGAGAGGTAGAGCATGAAAACATCTTCGGGCCGGGCTTTTTTAGCGAAGGCATCGAACACAGCCCGGATGTTATTCTTGGTGGGTCGCGGGATGTCGGGACAATCCCGATTCAGACAGGTGCTCAGGGTGATGACCTCCACTTTGCCGGAGTCATTCAGCAGCGCCTGTCCGCCTGATTG
>JAGQXH010001088.1 GCA_020436695.1 Lewinella sp.
ATGATGATTGTATAACAGTTGAATGCAGGGATTGGTTGTCGGTTTGCACCCCCGGCCGGGCATCGGCGGTCAGCCGGAAATTACAAACGATTGGATGTTAAATCATTATTGGCTGAGGCAAATATATGGAAATTTCTTTGGCGCAATTCCTTGCGAAAGAACGAAACACTCCGTATCTTTGTGCCCGCATTCGGCGAAACCTGGAAAATAAGCAATTCCAACGGGAATTTTTTTCATGCCCAGGTCGTTTGCATCTCAAAATGGTCGGGTGGCCGAGTGGCTAGGCAGAGGTCTGCAAAACCTCGTACGGCGGTTCGAATCCGCTCCCGACCTCAAACCTTTCCCAACCCTCTTCGCACAGCGAAGGGGGTTTTTTATTTTCTGCTGAATGCTGAGCTCGCTCAAGCATTCAGTAGAAAATAAAAAACTCAGGCGCAGCCTGGGTTGGGAAAGGTTTGAAGCGCCCCCCTACCGGAAAGGCGAAGCCCATCCGCTCCCGACAACAAGGCTTACCAATCCTCACCTCCCGCTAGGCCGGCACGCAGGCTTGGCAATCCGGTGAAAAGGCGCAGCCTGGGTTGGGAAAGGTTTGAAGCG
>JAGQXH010001089.1 GCA_020436695.1 Lewinella sp.
CTTGAGCACCTCATTCAGGAGCATCTGGCAGGCAACACCACACATCGGCGCCTTCTCCGAAGGTTTCCAGATCATGGTATCCCCGCAGACCATGGCGATCATGGCATTCCAGGACCAGACGGCCACTGGGAAGTTGAATGCGGAGATGATACCCACCGGACCCAGTGGGTGCCACTGCTCGTACATCCGATGGTTGGGCCGCTCGGAATGCATGGTCAGGCCATACAGCTGACGGGATAACCCCACTGCGAAATCACAGATATCGATCATTTCCTGCACTTCGCCCCAGCCTTCCTGCAGGCTTTTTCCCATTTCATAGGAGACCAGCCGGCCCAGGGCATCCTTGTTGGTCCGCAGGACCTCGCCGTACTGACGGACGATCTCCCCCCGCTGAGGGGCAGGAACCAATCGCCAGGCGCGGAATGCTTCTTGCGACTTGGTGATCACAGCTTCGTATTCTTCGGCTGTGGTAATGCTCACCTTCCCGATCAATTTGCCATCCACCGGAGAATAAGATTCGAGATAGGCACCTGAATTCAGGGCGTTGAGGCCGGTCCAGGTACCGGCATTGCTGGCTTGCAAGCCTAATTCCT
>JAGQXH010000108.1 GCA_020436695.1 Lewinella sp.
GAATGCCTTTATCCCGGGCATCAAACCGGGTAAGGCAACGGCTGACTTCATTGATGCGATCACAACCCGTATCACGCTCCCGGGGTCTGTCTTCCTGGGGATGATCGCCATCCTGCCCGCATTTGCCGGTGCGTTCGGCATCAACTACCAGTTTGCGGCTTTCTTCGGCGGTACTTCACTGCTGATCCTGGTAGGTGTGGTACTGGATACGTTGCAGCAGATCGAAAGCCACCTGCTGATGCGTCGCTACGATGGTCTGGTAAAATCCGGACGTCTGCAAGGACGTCAGAGCCGGATGCAGGGTATTGGTGCCAACATGTAAGTTGTACATCGGAGAGTCAATAGTTGTTTGATTGGATCGGTGGGCTCGTGACTTAAAGATGGAACGAACTTCAAAGTGCGGGATAGTTCAACGATGTTTCGGAAGGGCTATCCCGCTCTGATTTCTATAAATTTTGAATTTGACAGGTGGCGGATACTCATTGCTCACCTCTCACTCCTTATTTCTAGAGAAAAATGGCAGGTGTAGTCTATTATAAAACGCAGGAAGAAATTGAATTGATCCGGGAGAGCTGTCTGCTGGTTTGCAAGGCGCTGGCCCAGGTAGCTAGTATGATCCGTCCGGGCCTGACCGGAGACCAGATCGACCGGGTAGCGGAAGAACTGATCCGGGATCACGGAGCAGTACCTGCATTTAAGGGCTACAACGGTTTTCCCAACACGTTGTGTGTATCGGTTAATGAGCAGGTCGTGCACGGCATTCCTACCCGGGAGATGGTATTCCAGGACGGTGATATCGTTTCGGTGGATTGCGGGGTATTTATGAACGGTTTTCACGGAGATGCTGCTTATACCTTTCCTTTGGGAGAGGTGCCGGAGGAAGTAATGGAGCTGTGCCGGGTAACCAACACCTCGTTGTACAAAGCCATCGACCAGGCCGTAGCCGGTAATCGGCTGGGAGATGTAAGCTATGCCGTGCAGCAATATGTAGAACGGGAATACCACTACGGAGTTGTGCGTGAACTGGTAGGCCACGGTATCGGCCGCAAACTGCACGAAGCGCCGGAGGTACCCAACTACGGTCGTCGTGGAAAAGGGATCAAACTACAGGAAGGCCTGGTGATCGCTATTGAGCCGATGGTCAACCTGGGTCGGAAAGAGGTACGGACCGCAAAAGATGGTTGGACGGTATTTTCCCGTGATCATAAGCCTTCGGCCCACTACGAGCATACCGTAGCGGTACGTAAGGGAGAACCGGCCGATATCCTGTCGGACCACAGCCTGATCGAAGCGGAGATCGCCAAGAATGATGCGGTGCGGGTAGTGGAGTTGAAAGAGGTAGCCGCTTAAAGGGGCGATGTCGAAAAGACGGCATCATGCACCAAAGACCAGTTAATAAAAATTCGGAGTAAGTGTGTGAAAATCATTTATTTTCGCTATCTTTGCACTCCGAAATTCGAAATATGTCAAAAAAGAATCTAATTAAGCAGGACGGTATCATTGAAGAAGCGCTATCGAACGCTATGTTTCGGGTGCGTCTGGAAAATGATCACCAGATCGTTGCTACGATTTCGGGAAAAATGCGGATGAACTATATTCGTATCTTGCCCGGTGACAAAGTAGCCGTGGAGATGTCTCCATACGATCTGTCTCGTGGCCGGATCACTTACCGGTACAAGTAAGCGCCGGGAAGGCTGAAGAATGATAATCGTTTTGCCAACAGTTAATAAACTACGATCATGAAAGTTAAAGCATCGATCAAAAAACGTTCTGCCGATTGCAAGATCGTCAGAAGGAAAGGAAAGCTTTACGTCATTAATAAGAAGAACCCGAAGTTCAAACAACGTCAGGGTTAATCCGTTCACGACCTCTACTGTAGGCTCAGTACGTCGTAACGTTTCTGTCACGCAAATTTTTTATAAGCAATGGCTCGTATTGCAGGTGTTGATTTACCTAGAAACAAGCGCGGATTGATTAGTCTTACCTATATTTTCGGTATCGGCAAATCATCAGCACAGGAGATCTTGGCCAAGGCCAATATCGATGAGAACCTCAAAGTGGAAGACTGGACGGATGATAATGTTCGGGAGATCTCACGTATTATCACCGAAGAGTTCAAGGTAGAAGGTGAGTTGCGTTCTGAGGTTCAGATGAACATTAAGCGGCTGATGGATATCGGGTGTTACCGTGGATTGCGGCACCGTAAGGGTTTGCCCCTGCGCGGTCAGCGTACCCAGACCAACGCTCGTACGCGTAAAGGTAAACGTAAGACAGTAGCTAACAAGAAGAAAGCTACTAAGTAATCCGCGGTTAACCGTGCTTGTCAAATTTTTAAACTACTGATTAGGCAATGGCAAAAGGTAGAACTACAACAAAAGCTAAAAAAAGGAAGGTAAGAGTTGATTCCGAGGGGATGGTTTACATCCAGGCTACTTTCAATAACGTGATCATTACCCTGACCAACAAGCAGGGTCATGTTATTTCCTGGGCTTCGGCTGGTAAGGCTGGCTTCCGCGGATCCAAGAAGAATACCCCTTATGCTGCTCAGGTAGCTGCATCCGATGCTGCCCGCGTAGCTTACGAAGCTGGTATGCGTATGGCAGAGGTTTTCGTTAAAGGACCTGGTTCCGGCCGTGAGGCTGCTATCCGGGCCATCGACGGAACGGGTATTAAAGTAACCCGCATCAAGGACGTTACTCCCATCCCGCACAATGGTTGCCGTCCTCCCAAAAGAAGAAGAGTCTAATCGGCTCCTTTTACCAACTTTCGAAAATATTTGATCTAAAATGGCGAGATATACCGGTCCTAAGACTAAGAAGGCCAGAGCATTTGGTGAGCAGATATACGGTTTTAGCCGTGCCTTCGAAAAGAAGAAATATCCTCCTGGCCAACACGGTAACTCCAGAAGGAGAAAGCAGCGTTCAGACTACGCCCTGCAGTTGATGGAAAAACAAAAGGCTAAGTATACCTACGGTTTGCTGGAGCGTCAGTTCCGCAACCTGTTCGAAACAGCCAGCAGTAAAGAAGGGGTTACCGGTACTGTATTGTTGCAGTTGCTGGAAGCACGTCTGGACAATACCGTTTTTCGTCTGGGTATTGCTCCGACCCGTCGGGCTGCCCGTCAGTTGGTTTCACACCGCCACGTCACCGTGAATGGTGTAGTAACCAATGTACCTTCTTACCAACTGCGTCCTGATGACATCGTTGGTGTGCGTGGCAAATCTCAGGGAATGGATATCGTTCGCGACAATGTGAACGCTAAATCCGATGTGAGAAAATTTGCATGGCTGGAATTCAGCCCGGACAAGATGCAGGGGAAATTTATTTCCTACCCTGAAAGAGAACAAATACCGGAGAAGATCAACGAACAGCTGATCGTTGAATTGTACTCCAAGTAATAGGTTTTTCGTACCTGATCGTTGATCCATAGTCGATAGTGTCAAAGTCTTACGGAGACTGACTATCGGCTATGGATTTTCGAGCATAGGCTTTTATATATAGGTTACTTGCTAAGTGACGGAGAAAATTTCCCTCAAACTACTAAGTGCCTATTCAATCAATTTCCGTAAAAGATCATCTCACCATATGAGCATACTGAACTTCCAGAAGCCGGACAAGATCGTAATGCAGAAAGCAAATGATTTTGAAGGGCTTTTCGAATTTAAACCGCTTGAGCCTGGTTTCGGCCAGACCATCGGTAACTCTCTGCGCCGGGTACTGCTGTCCTCGCTGGAGGGTTTTGCTATTTCCGCTGTCCGCATTGCCGGTGTGGACCACGAATTCTCTACCATCCGCGGCGTCGTGCAGGACGTGGTGGATATCATCCTCAATCTGAAGCAGGTACGTCTTAAACAACTGATCACCGATGAGGAGATCTCCAGTGAGAAAGTTTACCTGACCATCAGTGGTAAAGAGGAATTCAAAGCAGGTGACATTGAAGAACATACTAATGTCTTCAAGATCATGAACCCCGAACTGTTGATCTGCAACATGGAGCCCTTCGTCAACCTGGAGATGGAACTCACCATCACCAAGGGACGTGGCTACGTACCTGCCGATGAAAATCTGCCGAAAGACGCACCCATCGGCGTGATCCCGGTAGATGCCATCTACACGCCGATCAAGAACGTTTCCTACCGTATTGAAAATACGCGTGTAGGTCAGCGTACCGACTACGAGAAACTGTCAATCGATGTGAAGACCGACGGCACCATTCACCCGGAAGATGCCATTAAAGAGGCTTCACGTATCCTGATCCAGCACCTGATGTTGATCACCGACGAAAACATCACCTTTGATGATGCTTCCAGCCGCGAAGATAACATCGTGGATGAGCACATCCTGCACATGCGTAAGCTGTTGAAGACGTCTTTGGAAGATCTCGATCTTTCCGTACGGGCTTACAACTGTCTGAAAGCTGCCAAGATCAATACCCTCGCCGAACTGGTGAGATACGATACGCACGAGCTGCTCAAATTCCGGAACTTCGGTAAGAAGTCTCTGGTAGAGATCGAAGAGCTGCTTCAGGACAAAGGCCTTACTTTTGGTATGGACCTGTCCAAGTATAAACTGGAAGAAGATTAGTCGATATAGTGATATGGTGATGTTGTGAGGTGGTGGTCCACTCACCATATCACTCACTCACCACATCACGACATATTTCGCAGGTAGCCGGATTTTGTCACCGGTTCATTATTTTAAAAAAGCGGTCATAACCGGATATGTAGTGAAGAACAGGCCTGCTGTTCGTCCCGGATCAAGGGAACACTTATCTAGTGTGGCTTGCGCAAAACATTTACCATGAGACACGGTAAAAAAGTCAATCACCTGGGCCGTACGTCGGCTCACCGCAAAGCGCTGATGCGCAACCTGGCGATCGCACTGATCACCCACAAGCGTATCAACACTACTCTGGCTAAAGCAAAATCACTGCGCCAGTTCATCGAGCCGCTGGTAACTAAGGCCAGAAACAACACTACTCATTCTCGCCGGGTAGCTTTCAGCTATCTTCAGAATAAGGATGCGGTAAAGGAACTTTTTGGAGATATTGCTGCTAAAGTAGGCGATCGTCCGGGAGGTTACGTACGCATCGTTCGCACCGGTTTCCGTAAAGGAGACAGTGCCGAAACGGCAATGATCGAGTTCGTAGATTTTAACGAAGTATACGCTGGAGGCAAAACTGAAGCACAAAGTGCTGGAAAAAGCAGCCGCCGTCGTCGCACTCGTCGTGGAGGTAGTACTCAGACTGCTGCTGCAACTACTACTGCTGCCGCTGCTGCAACTACTACTGCCAGCGACGAAGAAGAATAAGAATAGCAGCCGTAAGGCTGAAAAAATAGGTATGGTACCGGGCATTGCTGTAATGGTGATGCTCGGTATTTTTTTGCCTGGGAAATATCTGATAGTTTAAACAACAGCAGTATGATCAATACCCCTGCGGCGGAAGTCATTGTAGATGAAAAACTGGCCGGTAGTCTGTTACGTGAGCAGCATCCCGATCTTGTCCATTTGCCGATCAGCCTGTTGGATACCGGTTGGGATAACTATATCTTTCAGTTGGGAGATGATATGTTATTAAGGTTCCCACGCAGATCAATAGCCGTTCCACTGCTGCATCACGAGCAAAAGTGGCTGCCGCAACTCACTGCTTCCTTGCCCATCCCAATTCCGGCACCGATCCGTATTGGAAAGCCGGCCGGGACTTACCCATGGCCCTGGAGTATTATTCCTTTTCTGGCCGGCAATACTGCTGATCAGGTTGCTCCCGCAGCACATCAGGCCGAACGGTTTGGAGCATTTCTGAAGGCATTGCATCAAAAAGCACCGGCTGATGCTCCTCAGAATGAGCTACGTGGTGTCCCCCTCCAGCAGAGAGCGGAACTGGTGGAGCAATGTATAAAAAACCTGGAAAGCAAAACCGATCTGATCTCACCGGCACACCGGTCAGTTTGGGAGGAGGCCCTGGCCGCGCCGGTCTACCGGGAGGCCAGATGGTTGCATGGTGATCTGCACGCCCGTAATGTTATCGTAAAGGATGGAGTGATTAACGGTATCATTGATTGGGGCGATCTGACATCAGGTGATGTAGCTACTGATCTGGCGGCAGTGTGGATGCTTTTTTCCAGTCCGCTTGCCCGGGCCAGGGTCTTGGAAACTTATGGTGTAGCGGAAGCAAATATGATACGCCGGGCGAAGGGCTGGGCTGTTTTTTTTTGGGTCATCCTGGCAGAAAATGGCCTGGAACACGATGAGCAGCACTGGTTGATGGGGGCCAGGACGTTGGCCAACCTGCTTACCTGAGCAGAACGCTAAGGACTGGTTGGATCAGTTAACAAACTTCTGTTTCGTCTTCTTCTCAAGTTAACATCTCAGTTACCTTACTTCCAAAGATTTATCTGTGGGGTCATTAAATCAATATTAAACTAAAGTAATTATCCCTTCGCAATTCCTGTCGTCTACCGAAAATCTATTAACGTAAAATTCATTTTTTACCACATTTAACATCTACAATTAAAACCGGCTTAAAATGCAGGATAAGCTTGCATCCTAGCTTTGCTCCTTTCAAACCTAAAACCTAGGAGTATGCTAAGAAGCCTTACACTTATAGGGATGTTATGTATGATCTTTGGAAGCATAACCGCCCAGAATAAGCAGGAGTTACATCATCTTGCCAGTTATCCCACCGGAATTGAAGAAGCTGCGGAAGTGGTTGCTTTCGATCCCACCAGCAAAAGAGCCTTTTTTACCAGTGCGGGCCCAAATACACTGACCATTATTGATCTCGCCGATCCCAGTATGCCTATCCTGGTTACCGAACTGGATCTTTCCCCGTATGGTGCCGGCCCCAATTCAGTGGCGGTAGCAGACGGGATAGTAGTAGTTGCTGTGGAAGCCGATCCCAAAACCGATCCCGGTAAAGTGGTCTTTTTTGATACGGACGGAGTATACATGCACGAAGTAACCGTCGGCGCTTTGCCGGACATGATCACTTTTTCTCCTGATGGCAGTTACGTGCTGACGGCCGATGAAGGAGAACCGGATGATGATTACCTGATCGACCCGGTGGGCTCGGTGTCCGTTATCGATATTTCCGCCGGTGTAATGTCTGCCAGTGTCACCACTATTACTTTTGCGGATTACAACGACAAAAAAGTTCATTTACAGAACAAGGGCGTTCGTATTTTCGGTAATGACGGCATGGCTTCCGTAGCACAGGACATGGAACCGGAATTCATTACCTTCTCTGCCGATAGTGCTTACGCATATGTCAATTGTCAGGAGAACAATGCCCTGGCCGTTCTGGATATGAGCACTATGACCTGGGCAGATATTTTTCCACTAGGATATAAAGATCATCTGGCCGGACGTCCGGTGCTGGAATCCTATATTGTAAATGAACTGGTAGCTGACTGGCCGGAATTGGGAACACCCGTCTATGACGGCGGACAGGCCCCGGTATTCCTGGGCGGCTTTTCCGGACTGTACTTTGATGATGCCGAATCTACGGACGATAGCTATGTTTTTTACGTAGTACCGGACCGCGGACCTAATGATGACACATTTGGTCGTAGTGATGTAACGCCGGCAGCACCGCAGAACCTGCGCCCTTTCAAATTGCCGGATTATCAAAGCCGGATCGTGAAATTTACGGTCAGTAAGAGCGACGGCAGTATCACTTTGGATGACCAGATATTACTGTTCCGCCAGGACGGTACCACGTCTATTTCCGGCAAAGGCAATATCCCGGGTTTCGATGAGGTGCCGGTTACTTATACCGATCTCGCTACTTCTTACACGAATGTGGATTACGTGGACAATGCCACCGGGGAAGAATTGCATGAATTACCTTATGATGAATATGGTGGCGACTTTGAGGGGATACTCAAAGATAAGGACGGTAATTTCTGGATGTGTGACGAATACCGTCCGGCCATTTATAAATTCCAGCCGGATGGAATATTGATAGCCCGTTATGTACCCGAAGGTACTTCTTTGCTGGGGACTACACCCCAGCCGGCCGGCACATATGGCGAAGAAACACTACCGGCTGTTTATTCCAAACGTCGTGCCAACCGTGGTTTTGAAGCCATCGCATATGACTCTGCGAGGCATGTGGTGTATGCTTTCATCCAATCGCCCATCGAGAACCCGAATAGTTCCGTACGCAATAATTCCGATGTGATCCGGATACTGGGAGTGGATGCCGCCACCGGTACCCCGGTAGAAGAATATGTCTATCTGCTGGAGCGCAATCAGTATGCCGGATTATCAACCTCCCGGGTGGATAAGATCGGTGATGCGGTTTATAAAGGCAACGGTAAATTCCTGGTAATAGAGCGTGATTCGGAAGTGCCCGGTGTGACTGAGGGGAAGAAATATATTTTCGAGATCACCCTGACAGGTGCGACCAATACCCTGGGCACGGAATTATCTTCCGGTGGTGAAATTACACTGGAACAACTTTCAGCCGATGAATTGCTGGCCGCAGGTGTACAAGCGGTGCACAAAACCAAAGTAACCAACTTGCCTACTATAAACTACATGAGTTCTGATAAGGCGGAAGGCATTGCCGTTCTGCCCGGTGGTGCCATTGCAGTAATGAACGACAATGACTTCGGTTTGGCCGGAGCCGGGATAACCGACAACTCCGTACTGGGGATCATTTCCTTCCTGGGAGACAATGGCTTTGATGCCAGCAACCGGGACGATTCCATTAATATTGTACCGCATCCTACTCTCGGTATGTATTTGCCGGATGGCATTGCTTCCTATGAAGTGGATGGCAAGACCTATATCGTGACGGCGAATGAAGGAGATTCCCGTGATTACGACGGCTATTCCGAGGAAGAGCGCGTAAAGGACCTGATGCTGGATACGATCGCGTACCCCAATGCTGCCGATTTGCAGGAGGATGCTGATCTGGGGCGCCTGAAAACGACCACTGCTGATGGTGATTATGACCACGATGGTGATTATGATCAGATCTACTCTTATGGAGCACGCTCGTTCAGCATTTTCGATGCTTACGGTAATCTCGTATATGACAGCGGTCAGGATTTCGGAGTAATCACGAGTATGGAAGAGCCGGATCTGTTCAATGAAGATGAAGGCGAGAAGGATGAACGTTCAGATGACAAAGGTGTTGAGCCGGAAGCCATAGCCATCGGAACCATCGGGGAGTACACATATGCATTTATCGGTTTTGAACGGCAGAGTGCTATTGTGGTGTATGATATTACCGATCCTGCCAATCCGGAATTCATTACCTATTACAACCACCGGGAGGTAACACCCGATAGCATTTCCGGCGATGTAAGCCCCGAGATCATCCGGTTCGTTCCGGCCGCAGATAGTCCTAATGGTGAGAATCTGTTGATCGTAGGTTACGAGGTCAGCGGTTCTGTAGGAATTATTCAGATTGGAGCGGAAGTGGTTGGTATCAGCGAACAATTGCGTCGGGAGGCTACTTTCAGGGCCTATCCCAACCCTACTATTGAACAGCTGTATTTCGATAAGGCTATTTCCGGTCAGGTATTCAATATGGATGGCCGTCTGATGACTACCATTGAAAACAGCACGGAACTGAAAGTAGGTGATTGGCCGGCCGGTATGTACATTATGGTAAGCCGCGAGAACGGGAAACGCCGGTTCCTGAAGCTGGATTAAATATTCGGAACAGAAGTATTATATAAATCTCATATGGTCGGACCGCTTTCTGCAAAGAGAGCGGTCTTTTTATTCTTCCTGGTCTGCCTTGTCGGTTTTGGGAGCCCCCTCCATCTTGTAGATCATATAGCCGAACCCGGCCACAATATGCAGAATAACGATAGCCGCAATTATGTATAGTAAGGTGTTACTTTCGCCCATGATATCTGTTTTTTCTCGCCCAAAATAAGGTGATAGCCCCGGCCAGACAGTGATAAACATCACGGAAGGGAGAATTAGTACAGCATATCAATCTCAAATGCAGGACTTCCCAGCTTGCTCGATCCCCAAGCGCCCGTAGAAGTGTTGCGGTAATAGATCCGCTCTTTCATTAGGACGACCGAGAAGTGCAGACATTCACCGCCTTCACACACGCCATATGTTCTCACCACTTCCACGGCCACGTAGAAATCCTGATCCGTAATAATTTGCCAGGGGGTTAGATCCAGTTCTATCTCGCCGGTCGTGTTACCGTGGGAAAGGAAAATATCTTCAGTAAGCGCGAAGGCTTCGCCGGGGCCTTTTCCGGAATCAGCGGGATAGAAAAAATGGACTCGAAAGAGTATGCTATCGTAACCGTTGTAGGCCAGATGGAAACGGAAGATTTTGAGTCGTGCATCCGTTGCATGATTAGGCAGTCGAATATGGGCGGCGCGTACTCCACCCCGACTAATGCCTCCCGACCAACCGGTGACAATGCGGCGGCTACGACTGTAGTGACCCTTAGTTATCAACCGGTCGCGCCGACGGTCGGTAACCGTGACCTCGGGTAAGGAAATACTGGCAGGTTGCAGTTTTACGATAGGATTGGATCGTAAATGTGCCGGTGTGATCTGCCTGGTGTCAAAACCTATGGCCGAGAATTGGAGAACAGCTTGTGGAGGTAGATTAGGCGGCAAATTCAGTTTGAAATCTCCGTTTTCGTCGGTTATTGTTCCGATTCCGGTCCCTACTACGCCCACATGGGCATAGATGATAGGGTTATTGGTTTGGGCATTTTGCACTTTGCCGGTAAGTGTCTGTGCCTGCAATGGGCAAAGCAGTGAAAATAGCAACAAAGCCAGCAGGGAGGAAATCGATCTTAGCATAGATTGGCAGGCGATTTGGGACATTGAAAATAATAAAAGTTAAAATAGCGTAATGATAGAGCGTTGCACCATTCCAAACAATTAACGTAACTTTGCCGCTTATATCCAAAAAATATGACATTCAAAGACTTAGGGATCATCGATCCTATACTGAAAGCGCTCCGTGACGAAGGCTACACCCACCCGACACCCATCCAGGAAAAATCCATCCCGATCTTACTGCGTGGAAAAGACCTGCTGGCCTGTGCCCAGACCGGTACAGGTAAAACCTGCTCCTTTGCCGTTCCGATCTTACAGCATTTGTACAACCAGAGATCGAAGCAAACCGGGCCCAGGAAGATCCGATCTCTGGTAGTAAGCCCTACCCGCGAACTGGCTATTCAGATCGGACAGAGTTTCAAGGCTTACGGAAAATATACCGGCATTCGTGGAACCATTATATTCGGCGGTGTTAAACAGGGGCGACAGATCGAAGCCCTGGAAAGGGGCGTAGATGTGTTGGTAGCCACCCCGGGGCGCCTGTTGGACCTCATGGGCCAGGGCTATATCAGTCTGGAAGATGTGGAGTACTTCGTTTTGGATGAGGCCGACCGTATGCTCGATATGGGCTTTATTCACGATATCCGGAAACTGATCGCCAAGTTGCCGCGCGAAAGGCAGTCACTGTTCTTCTCCGCAACCATGCCACCAAACATTATCGACCTTTCCCGACAGATACTGGGCCATCCGGAAAAGGTAGTGGTGCAACCGGAACAGACTACCGCTGAAAAAGTAGATCAGGCGGTATACTTCGTCCCGAAGAAGGACAAACTCAAGTTGCTGGTCCATCTGCTGGAGAAAGAACCGATCGATTCCGTATTGGTTTTTTCACGCACCAAGCACGGGGCCAATAAGATCGTCAAATTACTGGACCGGGCCGGTATTCAGGCGCTGGCCATTCACGGTAATAAATCACAGGGTGCCCGGCAAAAGGCGCTGAACAGCTTCAAAAGTGGAGATACCAGCGTACTGGTAGCCACCGACATAGCCGCCCGCGGCATCGATGTAGAAGAATTGTCACATGTAATCAACTTCGATCTGCCGAATATCCCGGAAACCTACGTCCACCGCATCGGACGCACGGGCCGGGCCGGAGCCAGTGGGATAGCTCTTTCTTTTTGCGATGTGGAGGAAAGACCTTACTTAAAGGATATTCAAAAAACGATCGATCAGCAGATACCGGTGATCCATGCCCACCCGTTTGTTGGGGAGCAGCCGATTGATTCTCAAAAGGAGAATAGATCGTCTCCTAAGGAGACGCCTTCTAATAATAAACCACACCGAAATAGCGGAAACCGTCACCGGGGAAACGGCCGGCGCTATTCTTCACGCGATCGTTCTTAAATATCCAGGTGGATTTAGAGATGCCGGTTATTGTATTTTCCTGAGTGTTGCACTCCATGTAATGATCAGTAGGAGCAGTATCGCGGACATGCCGAATACGGCACTATAACTCCATCCGCCGTCCAGGAACAACCCAAAACACAAAGGACCGAGTGCCGTGCTGAAAACGATCACCGTCGTAAAAACGCTACGCACGGCGCCAATGATCTCCGTGCCGAATATTTCCGCGAAGAGTGCATTTTTTATGGTACTGCCGCCACCGTTGGAAACCGCGATGAGCACCAGCGCTGCGGGATAAGAGAGGGGATGTTGCAGTGTGGCCAGCAACACCACGCCGAGGATATAAGGGAGCAGCATGAAAGGGAAAAGGCGAAACGCGGTGAAGCGATCCACCAGTGGCCCGGAGCCCATCATGGACAGGGCACTGGCTACTGCGTATACCGAAAGCGAACCCGCCACCCAGGCGGGATCCCAGCTCCGGCTGTTTCCCAGCTTGATCTGGTAAAAGAAAATGGCCGTGTTGAGAAAACCGACAATGAAGACGGCGGGAGTGATCACCCAGAATGCGCGATCTTTCATCACCAGAAAGGGATTTTTACTTTTTTGCTGTTGGGTGCCCAGCAGATGATGCGGGGAAAGAATATCGGAGGGCTGACTTTTCAACAAGAACAAAATAAACGGCAGCACCAGTATCATCAAACTGGCTGCTGATACCTGCAACGTACTCCGCCATCCCCAGGCGCCGATCCCCAATGCAATCAATAGAGGCAAAGTGGCTTCTCCCAGCGGATGACCAAGCGTGGCTGTACTAATGGCTTTGCCCCGGTCGGCGGCAAATGCCCGCGCCATAGTGGAAATGGAAGTATGGCTCATCAGTCCCTGTCCGAAAAGCCGCAGACCGAAAAAGCCCAACATGACAAGCACTGGATGTATGGCTACGGAGAGGATAACACAGGCAACTGCCAAACCTACCAGGACACCGGTGCTAAAACGCCGGAGCGGCATGGTATCCACTAACCTGCCAACCCACGGTAGTGAAAAGGCGGAAGCCATGGTCGCTATGGCGTAAAGTGAACTGAGCGCAGTATTGGACAGGCCGAACACTTCTTCGATCTTTGGAATATACAGCGAGATCAGAAAGGTTTGTCCGAAACTCGAAAAATAGGTGAGGGTGATGCCAAAGAATAGCAGATACCGATTGGTACGGATGAATTGTAGGAATGTTCGCATGATGGAGATGGCCCGATTTTGCTCTTTAATGTATTGGATGTCTGCTTCCGTCCCATTGAGCCGCTAATTTAGTGGAAGTTATCAGTAATGAAGCATTGAGCGGGAGGTGAAAATATTGTGCTATTTTAGAACCGGTAAAAGATCGTTGCATAAAATCAGCTATGGAATTATCGGCCTCTCCCCTTGGTATACATCGCCAGTACAACCAGCAATTGCTAGGCTCCACCCGGCAAACTGCCACCGAAATGGTGCATTGGCTGGGGGCCATACAGGGACAGGAATATGCGCAGACGAAGTGGGGTATTGGCCTACGGTTGCCTCATTTACTGGATAAAGATGTTGAGCAGGAACTTACGGAAGGAAAATTGCTGCGTACCCACCTCCTGCGTCCTACTTGGCATTTGGTGACAGCTGATGATATTCGCTGGTTGTTGGAACTGACCGCTCCTCGCGTCCATCAGGTTAACGCTACGATGCACCGAAAACTGGGTTTGGATAACGACATTTTTACTACTACCCTCAAACTGATCGTAAAACAGCTCGAAGGAGGCCGTCAACTCACCAGGAATGAATTGGGCGAGGTATTTGCCCAACACGGGCTGGAATTCTCGGGCATGCAGTTGAGCTATATCATGATGTACGCGGAGCTGGAAGGTATAGTTTGCAGCGGTGTTCGGCGCGGACGGCAAAACACTTATGCCTTGCTGGAGGAGCGAATAGGGCCGGTGCCGGCCACGAGTAGGGAAGAAGCACTTTCGGAACTAAGCCGGCGCTATTTCTGTAGCCGCGGACCGGCTACTGCCAAAGATTTTTCCACCTGGTCCGGACTCACACTAAGCGATTGCCGAAATGGCATTGGGATGTGGTCCGGAGAATTGCATAAGATCGAGTTGAGCGGGGAAGATTATTATTTCTTCCCCGGTAACGATGGCAGGGATACTGACTTCCGCCAATTTCAGCTTTTGCCACTATACGATGAGTTCATCTTCGGTTACAAAGACCGAAGTGAGGTTTTGAGCTATCATAGCGGATTGACTCCCACTCCTGCCTTTAAACACATGAACCTTATCCTATTCGCCGGACAGATCTGCGGTACCTGGCGACGAGACCCCGGATCAAAGGATATCGCGCTGGAAACGGATTTTTTTGAACCCTTGTCGAGAGAACAGACCGTCTTGTTCGAAAAAGCGATCCAACGATACAGTGAGTTCAAGGGATTACCGGTTGATTGGAATAGTAGGTGAAATGGATAGGAGTAACCTGGAATTTATTCGGTAGACCTTTTCGTAGATCAATATTCTACCGCTAATACTTCGTGTTCCTGTAATTTCACCTATATTTAATTGACGTTGCAGTAGACACATCCGTAGTAGCTGGTAAAGATATACGGATGATTTCCTGTTTTCCTTACGCCTCAATTTTCGGAAACTATGAATCGACGAAAAACCCTGCAAACCCTGGGGCTAATCTCCTCTCACGCCCTTTTTCCTGCGATATTATCCAATTTTGTTGCCGGCTGCAAAAATGCTGTTGAAACCGGGGAAGCTGTCTTCGAACCCGCTTTTTTTACCCGGGAAGAAATGGAGGCAATCATAAAGACGATCGACATATTGCTTCCGGCAACTTCCACACCTTCTGCCTCCCAGGTAGGCACCCATCGATTTCTGGATGAAGTATTTGCAAAGTGTATGACTTCGGAGCAACAGGCTATGATCCGGGAAGGGCTGGCAGATCTGCAAACCCAACTAGGGGAGAGTGATGATCCGATGGTGCTGCTAAGTGAGCTCGACCGGCAGGCTTATGCCAATGAGGAGACGGCTGCCTATTTCAAGGTGATCAAACAATACGCCATGATCGGTTTCTTTACCTCACAGGAAGGCATCACCCAGGCCGCCAATTATGTGAAAGTGCCGGGAGACTACAAAGGAGAGATCCCTTTGACGGAGGGGACGCTCAATTATGGTATGACAAATCTTCGCTTTTATTTATAGTCGTTAGTCAGTTAGTCTTAAGTCAAAAGTCCGGACTTATGACTCATCGACTTACGACTCTATGACTAAAACCTATGCAAGCTTTCAATATTCTCGGGAAAGGTACATCCGGCAATACCTACGATGCCATCGTGGTTGGTTCCGGTATCACCGGTGGGATGGCCGCCAAAGAACTCACTCAGGCAGGACTTAAAGTATTGGTGCTCGAACGCGGTCGCATGGTGGAACACGTCA
>JAGQXH010001090.1 GCA_020436695.1 Lewinella sp.
TTCATCCAGGACCTTACCACCAAGATCCAGTCGAAAGACAGCCTCAACCTGGCGCTGGTGATGAACCTCAAACGTTCTCTGAGCAACATCAATGACGAGGATATACAGGTAGAAGTCAAGGGCGGTTTTGTGCACGTTTCGATTTCTGACAAGCTCCTGTTCCAATCGGGCAGCTCCCGGATTAATCAGGCGGCCTATTCGGTGCTGGGCAAGATCGCCACCGTGGTCAACGACCACGACGATATGAACCTTATGGTGGAAGGCCACACCGACGACGTACCCATCAACAACTCCTGCCTGGCCGACAACTGGGACCTGAGCGTGAAACGGGCCACCTCGGTAGTGCGCGTCCTGCAGCAAGAGCACTACGTCAACCCCGAACGGATGACTGCCGCCGGGCGCTCGCAGTACGTGCCCAAGGCCAGCAATACGACCAGTGCGGGCCGCGGCCTCAACCGAAGAACGGAGATCATCATTATGCCGCGAATGGATCAGTTCTTTAAGTTGCTGGAGCCGGCGGTGGTGCGGGATTGATCACTTTCTCTGTTTGCTTGTCAAAAAAGTGCATTTTATCCACCTCGAAGAACAAAT
>JAGQXH010001091.1 GCA_020436695.1 Lewinella sp.
CTCGTCGTGCGTCGGGAGCCTCTCGGGTGGGAGACGCTCGATTGCGGAGCATCGAAGGCGTTTGCGGTGGCGGATCATCAGGTCGCACACGTCTACGTGCAAAATGGAGACGATGTTTCGCGCATCCGGAAACTGCTGCGGGGAGTTGTCGGTGTCGAGCGGGTCCTCGACCGCGACGAACAGCGAGAGTTCGGAATCGATCATCCCCGCAGCGGGGAACTGGTCGTCGTGGCGGAACCTGGCTGCTGGTTCACCTATTATTTCTGGCTGGATGACAGTCTTGCGCCCGATTACGCGAGAACTGTCGATATACACCGAAAACCGGGCTACGACCCGGTCGAGCTTTTCGTCGATCCCCAATTGAAATGGCCCCAGTTGCGAATCGCCCGGAGGTTGCTGCAGAAGATGCTCGGTTTCCGGTACTATATGGATGTGATCGGACTGGATGCCTCAATCGTTCGGGGGAGTCACGGCCGACTGCCGACTCCGGGTCGCGAGGATGAGGAAGGCCCGCTCCTGATCTCCTCCTCCAAACAATTCGCCACGGATCGTCTGGCGATGACGGACGTCCGGGATTATCTCCTCAATC
>JAGQXH010001092.1 GCA_020436695.1 Lewinella sp.
AGTATCGAGATCAGCGCGCCGCCGGAGGTAGATCTGGCGCCCATCGCTCCGATCTGCAGCGGCACGGAGTTTGAGGTGTCGGTCACATACGCGAACCGGGACCTGGTGGAATCGGTGATGTGGGACATCGGGGATCTGGATAGCCGGACGGGATTTGATCCGGGAGTGATCAGCTATCCGGCGGGGGTGACGGGCCGCAAGACTATTATGGTAACGGCCAGTAACCAGTGTGGGGTAGCGGTGGATTCTCAATTTGTTGATATACTGGAGCCGCTGGTGGCGAGTGCGCGCCTGGATACGATGTTCGGCTGTTTACCCAATTTTGTTTTGCAGGTGACGAACGAATCGACGGGAAGTGAACAAAACTACCGTTGGACGGTAACGCGTGACGGGGCAGAGATCTTTACCTCCGAGGAAAAAGATCCGTCCTTTACTTTTATCGAACTGGGCGCCTACCAGATCGAACTGGAAGTGTACAACGACGTCTGTAGCGGTGCTTTCTGGCGGGACAGTATCGAGATCAGCGCGCCGCCGGAGGTAGATCTGGCGCCCATCGCTCCGATCTGCAGCGGCACGGAGTTTGAGGT
>JAGQXH010001093.1 GCA_020436695.1 Lewinella sp.
TGCATGTTGCGCCAAGCGATTTTCCAAAAGCTCATAGCGTCGCTACCGCTCGATTGATTTCTTCCAGATACTCGACCCGGGCAAACTGCCCGGAGACCTCGGGCGAGTGCGTTACGAGCAGCATTGCAATCTCCTCGCGTTGGCACGACGAGCGCAGCAAATCGATCACCTGCTGCTGGTGCGACGGATCGACGTTGGCCGTCGGCTCGTCGGCCAATAACAGGACCGGTCGGTTCGCGAGGGCGCGGGCTACGGCCACCCGCTGCTGCTCTCCCACCGACAAGGCTGCAGGCTTGTGACGCAGGCGATGGCCCAACCCCACCTGCTGCAGCAAGTCGACCGCGCGCCGCTCGTCCGGCCGCTGCCCAGTGAACGTCATGCCCAACAGCACGTTCTCGACCGCGGTAAAACCTGGCAGCAGTTTGAACGTCTGAAAAACGATGCCGATGGCTTGAGCGCGTAACCGATCGCGGGCCGGCTCGGGCATGGTGGAGAGACGCCGCCCGGACAGCGTAATCTCACCCTGATCAATGGTGGTCAACCCTGCAATGCAGTTGAGCAGCGTGGTCTTGCCGCACCCGCTG
>JAGQXH010001094.1 GCA_020436695.1 Lewinella sp.
TAGCGTTAAATTTGATTTGAATAGAATAATATGAATTGTTTTTTATTTTGATTTGTGAATTTTTTTGTATATTATTGCATTGTAATGACCCCACTAGTCGAAGTTAGTATACCCATCATCAAAGCTTATTCCTGTCATTCATCGCATTTTAGCTAATTCATCGGACATTCATTATTCGTCGACGAACACAAGGCTGTAAGCGGCCGGTTCGGACAATCCATGCATTATGCCGTTTTTTGAGCGTTGACGGTCAATAACGTGTGCATCGTCCGACGGCCCAGACTTTGCCCGGAAATACGCGGTAAGGTGGTGGGCGGGCTGTTTTTTTCCCACCCATATATATGGTGCAACCCCTCCTCCGGCTGGATTCCGTCTGGGTCGGTAACCTTCCCACTGTGGCAATTTGTGTATACGATGGCCTCGCTTTGCTTATGCATAACCAATATTCATTTCATACCTTTAGCCTAATAATTTACATCGGTAAGAACCGGATCAATTTTCCCTATATCTCCTATCATTATGTTGCGACTGATCTTCTGTTTATTTCTTTTCCACTTATCCCTCATATTACCGGCACAACCGGG
>JAGQXH010001095.1 GCA_020436695.1 Lewinella sp.
TACGGCGGCACCGGGCGCGCGGCCCGCGATTGGCCCAGCTACCACGCCCTCATGCGGACACTGGCGACGCTGCGCGACGACGAGACCATGCTGGTCCAGTCGGGCAGGCCGGTCGGCGTCATGCGCACGCACGAGTGGGCGCCCCGCGTGCTCATCGCGAACTCCAACCTGGTGGGGGACTGGGCCACCTGGCCGGAGTTCCGCCGGTTGGAGTCGTTGGGCCTGACCATGTACGGACAGATGACTGCCGGCTCCTGGATCTACATCGGCACACAAGGGATCCTGCAAGGGACCTACGAGACCTTCGGCGCCGTGGCACACAAGCGATTCGGCGACACGTTGGCCGGCACCCTCACCCTCACCGGCGGCTGCGGCGGGATGGGTGGTGCGCAACCGCTGGCCGTGACTCTCAACGAAGGTGCCTGCTTGATCGTGGATGTCGACGCCTCACGGCTCGCGCGTCGGGTGAAGGACCGTTACCTCGACGAGTGGACCGACGACCTCGACGACGCTGTGGACAAGGCCCTCGCCGCCAAGCGCGAGCGGCGCGGGTGGAGTGTGGGCGTGGTGGGCAATGCGGCC
>JAGQXH010001096.1 GCA_020436695.1 Lewinella sp.
TGTTATCTCTTTCTGCAGTCGGGCAAAATGCACGTCATTTTCCGCAATTTGCCGACTGCCGGTTATCAATAGTCTCATACTTGAAAATACGGAAAAACGATGTTTTAAACTAATATTTTATATCCAAAAATTATTAAAAAATATGTTGAAATAAATAACGTAAATAATTGATTTTCAGCTATTAAAACTGTATATTGTAGTATAATTAATAATGACTGGAGCTTGTATGAATTCAGCTTTTGAGTCGATGATGAGGAAATATGGTTCTGAACAGCCTGTCCCGCACACGAAGTGTCGGGAAGGCCGAAGGAGGGAACATAGCCTAAGCTACGTGACCAACGCACAACGAAGTGCAGAACCATATTTGCCATCGGGAGGCCAAAGTGTTGGATTCATACAAGCTCTTCAAAGCTCAATCTGATGACACATTTTACCCCCACCGATCGGGATAGTTCAATCCCTAATTTAGCCGCCCATGACTGGGAGCGGCGCGAAGCCCAGGCTGCAAAAAGGGAAGCCGCCGAAAAGCGGCAACAGCAACTACTCGAAGCTGTGGAACTCGCACCCCACGTAGACCTCCA
>JAGQXH010001097.1 GCA_020436695.1 Lewinella sp.
TATAATAGTAGTCATAATCGTCTTCAAAGTGGTCATAGCTCTCATCATCGTAGCGGCCGTTATCATCGGCGTAGGCATAAGTGTCACCCGAGTTGGTGTTGCTGCTACTGCTGTAATCGTAGTATTCCCCATCCGTATCCGGATCGTAGTAAATGTCATCATACTGAGCCTGTAAGAGGCCGCCCCACGTGAGCAGGGCAAAGAGCGCAATGAAGAATACCGTTGTCTTATAACTTTTCATATAACTGAATTTTATTGTAATTACCGTGACTCTCTATATTCCTAACAACAAGCAATTTATTACTTTTGTGCCGATTTTTTAGTTAAAGCTCCCTTAAATCAGCGCTTACGCCTTGTTAAAGTCATTTATTGGGAACCTTAACTACTGTTAAGATGTAGGAATGCACCTGAAGTAACACGCTTTAGCCACCTGATAGTGGTTAAATAAATGTTAAAGACTTGATATAAGTTGTTGATTTTCAATATACGAAAAAATATCCGAAAATATTTAAAAATTCATGGCGAAGGAAATTACGAACAGGACGGAGAATTATTCTCAATGGTATCAGGATATTGTCA
>JAGQXH010001098.1 GCA_020436695.1 Lewinella sp.
GCTTTGTTGACACTATCCGGTAGATCCCTCCAGATCAAATTCTTAGCCATTGATATCTAATTTTGTGGATCCGGATCCACCAGGTACGCCGGTCTGATATCAGATCACGACCAGGTCCTGGGAGATCCGGAGATGATTTGATATTGAATTAATTGAACACGGCATTCACATATCGGGCGTATTTCCCGGGATCTGTGGCCAGATCCTGCCAATTGTTATGGGCTATGATCGCATCTTCTGAATAGCCCATAGATCGGAGGTATCTGCCGACAACCGTGCCATTTCTATGCATATTGTTCCGGCAGTGAGTGATCACCTGGCCTAGTTCCAATAATCGCTGGGCTTCATCCAGCACCCGTTCGTAAGCATAGCTGTCGGGCTCGTATTGATCGATATTGAGGTAGACGAACTCTGCGCCGTACTGCTCGCAGATCTCTTGCTCTTCCTGGTGTGATAAAGCACCACGCTCACGATCTGTGCCGTCTCCATTTAGCCGTAGACACACTTTGTAGCGACCAGTGCCCAGGGCGGACGCCAGTTGGCCGGCATTGGGCTGAGCGCAGCGTACATTGCCGCCG
>JAGQXH010001099.1 GCA_020436695.1 Lewinella sp.
CGACGTGTAGCCCCAACGCCGATTCAACCAGCTTCTTGACCGCTAGCGTACGGTCCCACCGCGTCATGCGGGGACACGTTCGTCGCGCCAGTGCGCCAGCCGCCGTTCCGCCGGATACGGGAAGATGTCGATGACTTCGCCCGCCCGGTTGCGCGCCTGCATGGCCTGCCAGAACTCCACCATAAAGAGATCGTGGTGATGGGCGTGCATCACCTTGCGTAGCGGCGCAGGGAACCAGAGAAACCGCGCGAATTCCTCGGGAAAGACGTCGTTGGGCCCCACCGAAAACCAAGGCTGTGAGGAGATCTCGTCCTCGTAATGCTCGCTTTCAGGCATGGCGCGAAAGTTGCACTCTGTGAGCAGACACAACTCGTCGTAGTCGTAGAAGACGACCCGGCCGTGGCGGGTGACGCCGAAGTTCTTGATGAAGAGATCGCCGGGAAAAATGTTGGCTGCGGCCAGATCGCGGATCGCGTTGCCGTAGTCTTTGACCGCGGCGGCCGCGCTGGCCGACCCCATTTCTTTGATGTAGAGATCCAGCGGGTAAAGACGGCGTTCGGTGTAGAGATGTTTGA
>JAGQXH010000109.1 GCA_020436695.1 Lewinella sp.
AAGTATTTATTCGCTTGCGCAAAAACGACAATCAACTAATAGCAGGGGATTATGAGTTGCAGCGACCGGCCGGCTACTTCATGAATTATTACAAAAAACTCCAGGGCGCTACCTTTACCAATAAGCTGTCGCTGGGAGAAAAGACCAACCTGATCAACAGTGCAAGCGTGGCGGTGGCTCGCGGCCAGTTTACCCGCAATCGCATCGTAGCGCAGGAAGGCAATCAGGGGCCGTATAAGTTACGCGGTTCGCAGGGCGAGCGCTTTATCATTGTGCTGGCCGGTACGGAAAAGGTCTGGATCGATAATGAGCTCATGCAGCGGGGCCTCGAACAGGATTATATCATCAACTACGATCGGGGCGAACTTACTTTCACCCATCGCCGGCTGATCACCAAAGACAGCCGTATAGTGGTTGAATTTGAGTATTCCGACCGGGAATACGTGCGTTCGCTCTATGCCGTCAACTCTACGCTCACCGGTAAGCGGGCTGATTTTTATGTTAATCTTTTCAGTCAGCAGGATAACCGCAATGCTACAGGGGATACGCCGCTCACCGATGCGGAAAAGCAACTACTGAGCCAGACCGGTGATCAGTTGGATCAGGCTTTCATTTCTACCATTGATACCCTGGACCAAACGGCCGCTACCCGTGCTACTTATCTGCTGCTCGATACCACATTTCGCTGTGGCGGACAGGACACAACGATGTCAATTCTAAAGTATTCTACGGATACGGAACGCGCCCGTTATGTAGCGCGCTTCAGTTTTGTGGGGCAGGGTAACGGGGCTTACGAGTTGGATACCGAAAACATCGCCAACGAAAAAGTATACCGCTGGGTGGGATTTGATACTATAGCCTGTGCTTACCGAGGTAGTTATGAACCGGTACGCCAGTTGAGTGCTCCGCAACAACAAAGAATGCTGACGGCCGGAGGCGTTTACCGGATAAAAGGAGGCACTCTGAGAGCTGAGATCGGCTGGAGTCAGCTGGACCTCAACCGCTTCTCCCGGCTCGATAAGACTGATGACCAAGGCCTGGCAGTATTTACTCAATTTGATCGTCAGACACCGCTCGGATCGGATACCAGCGGATGGCAACTGACTACCAACCTAAGCTATGAATATAAAGCGGCCACTTTCCAGCCACTCAATCCTTACCGGTCGCCCGATTTCCTTCGCGACTGGAACCTGGTAGATATTCAGGGACAGGGTACGGTGGTGGCCGCCGACGAAAATCTAGCCTTGCTGGGTGTCAGTTTGGGAAAAACATCATTGGGCAGCCTAAGTTATTATCTGAGTGCATTCCTCCGGGAAGATCTGTACCGGGGTATCCGTCACCGCACTGCATTGGAGGTAGGTAAAGCGGGCTGGCAGATAGATGGTCAGTTGGATTGGGTGAATACGGAGGAGCAAATTAAGGATACCCGCTTATCCAGACCGCAGTTGGGCATCAGCAAAACTTTTCAGAAGTGGGGCGGCTGGTCGGTGGGCTGGTTGCT
Organism: Lewinella sp.; assembly: GCA_020436695.1. Taxonomy (GTDB): domain Bacteria; phylum Bacteroidota; class Bacteroidia; order Chitinophagales; family Saprospiraceae; genus Flavilitoribacter. Next base: position 1,502 of record JAGQXH010000109.1, read on the forward strand.
GGAACAGGAAAGAAGTGAGCGTTTTGCAGTTGGCGCGGATAGCCTGCAGGCGAACAGTTATTTCTATGATCGGCAGCGATTTTATCTGCGCAGTGCAGAAAATGAAGTGCTGCAAATGGAAATGAGCTATCGGGAGCGACAGGATTATGCTCCCGTTGGGCGAGACTTCCAGCAATCGACCCGGGCCCGGGAAGGCAACCTGAATGGCCGATGGAATACCCGCGGGGAGCAACATCAATTCAGTCTGACGGGAAATCTTTCTTACCGCCAACTGGAAATACAGGCCGTAGAACTGACCAATGAAGAGGCCGCCGAAACCTTTCTGGGCCGTTTTGATATAAATGCAGCCTTTTGGAAGGGCATGATCCGCAGTAACACGACCTATGAGATCGGCTCGGGTCAGGAACCTAAGGTGGAATTTACCTATGCTCGGGTTACACCGGGATCCGGTACACACATCTGGCTGGATTCTCTGTACAACAACGATGGAAAGATCCAGTACAACGAAATGGAGATCGCTCCTTTTCAGGATCTGGCCGACTATGTACGCATCAGTGTAATTACCGACGAATTTATCCGGACGGATAATGCCGGGCTTAACCAAAGCCTCAGTTTTGATCCGCGATCTCGCTGGTACAATGCCGGCGGCTTTCGGAAATTTCTGGCGCGGTTTTCCACCATCAGTAATCTACAGATCAACCGGAAGACCCGGGCCTCCGACGCTGTGAACCCCTGGAACCCCCTGCAACTGGACGTGCCGGATACCGCCTTGGTGGCCCTGTCAGCCAATGTGCGTAATACCCTGTTTTTCAATCGTACTAATCCGGGGTTCAGCTTTCAGTTGGGGCAGTCTGACAACCGAAGCCGCATTGTGCAGACCACCGGATACGAAAGCCGCCGACTGGCTGAAGCCTTCCTACAGGCCAATATTAACTTTAACTCGGTGTTTAGCACACAGATCAAATTGAGCCGGGGCGAAAAGGCCAGTGACTCCGAGTTTTTTAATAATCGGGATTATACCTTATCTTTCGGCGCGATTGAACCGGAGTTGACTTATTTACCTTCGCGAAATTTTCGGCTGATCTTCGGCTTTACCTACCGGTACGACAGAAATGTGCTGGATGGAGGAGCTGGGGAACAGGCCCGGCAAAAACATCTGAACCTGGAAAGTACATTTCGTCCGGGACAGTCCTCTTACACCGTCAACTTCTCTTACGTCAATGTTGATTTTGCAGGCAGCACTAATTCACCGGTTGGATTTGCTATTCTGAATGGATTGCAGCGCGGCGAGAATTTTTTGTGGAATGCGAGTCTGAACCGCCAACTTTCAAAAAATATAAGGTTGTCATTCAGTTATGAAGGACGAAAAACGGGTACGGCCGGAGTTGTCCATGTGGGAAGGGCTCAGGTCGCTGCCACTTTTTAACTATAATTTGTCGGCTACTATCTGGAATTTAAACTTTTCAGAAGAGGACATTGTAAAAAAAGATGTCTTTTTATAAAAGAAAGCGCATCCACCGAGATAGATGGTAAACAGGAGTAGTTTGAAAAAAGAAGATAAGTTCCTTACCCGCTGAGCAGAACTTTTCCGGTATTTCAGTCTTACTTTCCTGTCTGTCGTTTGTCGTATAATAACTACTTATAAAGTTAGTTGTTAAGTATATTGCACTAAGAAAGAGAGCTTACATACCAAATATAAAACAGTCAAATGATCAATCGTTTGTTACCCCTCCTATTGCTCGTATCCCTATGCACCGGCCTTCAGGCCCAGGAAGTATTCTGGCGAGATGTCAGTGTAGCTCCGGGAACTGGCCGAACAACAGATGATGCAGTCCGCATCGATAATTTCCGGGCGGTCTCCGTCAATTTCTCCTCTTTTAAGGATTTGCTTCACTCTGCTCCTGAGGAACAGGCTATTTATACCAGCCAGGGAGAACCCCTCGAACTCGTATTCCCTCTGCCGGGTGATCAAACTGAATCTTTCCGGGTTTACCGGGCGCCCGTCATGATGCCCCGCCTGGCCGCGAAGTACCCGAATATTCAATCCTTCCGGCTTATCGGCACGGAACGATCCAATAGCTACGGCCGGCTTGCGTATGGCGTTAACGGTTTATCGGTGGTATTAAAGACCCGATCCGGAGAGGTATTCATGGATGTACTGGAGCAGGGGCAGGATGAGCTGTACCGGGTTTATTTTGGCCGCGATGCTCAGATAGAGGATGTTTCGGCCGCTAAAATGCTCGCCTGCGGATATCATCCCGACGAGGCACAGCAGGAAGATCTGATAACGGATGAATGGGAGGCCGAACACCCTGTTTTTAACGGGCGGGGCGGAAGTGCTTCCGAACAAATGCGTATGTATACCATGGCATTGGCCTGTACCGGTGAATATGCCGTAAAACACGGGGGGACCGTAGAATCGGTCCTTTCCAGTTATAACGAGGCGCTTTCTCAGCTCAACCAGATCTATGAGAATGAAGTTTCCATGCAGTTTGTGCTGATCGAGGGGGCCGAGCGGCTGATCTGGACGGACCCGGATACCGACCCATTTGCTAATGCGGACGAAGGAATTGCTCTGCTGAGCCAGATCGGTACCGCTATTACCGATGATGCCAAAATGACGCTGGGGTCTTTTGATGTGGGGCACGTATTCACCGGCAACTGTACGGATGTGGGCGGGGTAGCCTCGCTCGGAAAAGCCTGTAATGTAGGACGAGAACAGGGCGTGACCTGCCACTCCAGCAGTAATGTACCACTGATGGTACGGCGCATAATGGCGCACGAGGTGGGTCATCAGTTTTCGGCTAACCATTCCTTTACCAACTGTCAGGGTAATCAGGGTGCTGTGTCCAGCGGGAAGGCAATAGAACCCGGCTCCGGTTCTACCATCATGTCTTATGCCGGTCTGTGCGGTACGCAAAACGTCTCTTCCGACAACGATGCTTATTTTCACGTACAGTCTCTGGAGGAGATCATCAGTTATACCCGAGGTGGAGTTGGTGCCGGCTGCGCCTCCCGGATTGAAGTGTCCAATACCTTCCCGGAGGTCTATATTGATTATCCACAGGGAATGTCCATCCCCATCGGTACGCCGTTTCAATTGGAAGGCCGGGCCAGCGATGCCGAAGACGATGAAACCCTGACGTACTGTTGGGAAGAATTTGACCTGGGGCCGCTGAGTTCTATCGGCAATCCGGAGGGGAATACGCCCATCTTCCGGTCGTTTCCACCAACGACTTCTCCTGTACGCATTTTCCCGAATATCGCTTCCATCGTATCGGGCACTTTCGATCGCAACGAAGTATTACCGGAATACACGCGGGATCTGAACTTTAGGCTAACGGTACGCGACAATCACGAAGGAGGCGGAGCGGTATCCTGGAAAGAGATCGACTTTCAGGCCACGGATAAGGCGGGCCCGTTCAAAGTAGTTTCGCCGGGTACTGATAAGCCTACCTGGGAAGCCGGGACCTATCGGGAGGTAAGCTGGGATGTAGCCAATACCGACCGGGCACCGGTGAGTTGTCACTGGGTCAATATTCTGTTGTCTGTAGACGGTGGATTTACCTATCCGTATGTACTGGCTACCGGCCTGCCCAATAATGGTTCGGCCATGGTGCCGGTACCCAATGTGTCTACCAATGTAGCCCGCGTCAAGGTAGAGGCCAATGATCATGTTTTTTTCAATATCTCCAGCCAGAACTTTCCGATAAAATCGGCGACTGAGCCCAGATTTACCGTACAAGCCTTACAAAGTAAAGACGAAGTTTGTTTGCCCGATGAAGTGACATTTGGTCTGCAAACCAGCGCTTTTCTCAATTATGCGGAAAGCATTCAGTTTGATGTCGTGGACGGATTACCGGAAGGTGGGAATTTCAGCTTTTCCCCTGAGCAGGTTGCTCCCGGTAACGCTACGAACCTGACGATCCAATTGCAGGATATGAATAATTCCGGACGCTATCCAGTCACCGTAAGGGCTTATGCTCCGGGTAAGGATACGATAGATCAAACGATCTATCTGGATGTGATCTCCAATGATTTCAGTGACCTTAGTCTCATTCGCCCTATGGATGGCGCTACCGGCATCGGTCTCACCACGAATTTTACCTGGAATACCTCCGACAATGCGGATGCTTACGTAGTAGAGCTGGCAACCAGCCCCACCTTTGCCGATCCTTACCTGCTGGCGCAGGATGTATTGGCCAATGAAGTGACCAGCTATGTGCCGGGAGTATTGCTGGAGAAAAATACACTTCACTACTGGCGGTTAAAACCGATCAATACCTGCGGTGATGGCGATTATCTCCCGGTGCGGACCTTTCATACGGAGACGCTGGTTTGTAATCAGTTCGAATCAGAGGATACTCCGGTAGCTATTCCGGGTTCCGGTTTGCCCACCAAAGAATCCGTCATTACTGTCGATTTTGACGGTATTATCAGTGATGTGAATATTCCTCTCGTGAAGGGTAATTATCAGCCGGTGAATAGCCTGAGGATCACTTTGATCAGTCCTTCCGGAACCAAAGTCATATTATTCGACGGAAACTGCGGCAATACCACGGATCTGAAACTGGGATTTGATGACGAGGCGCCAGATGAGATCGCGTGTCCGCCGGATGACGGAGTGGTCTTTCAACCCGTGGATTCCCTGGCGGCACTGATCGGGGAATCCACTAAAGGGGAATGGACCTTACAGGTAAAGGTCGTTGAGGCCGGCTTTGGTGGAGTGGGCAGTATCGGAAGCTGGCAACTCGAGTTTTGCGCCCAATCTATACCCAAGTTTCCGCAACTGGTCACCAATGATACCCTCTTTGTGCCGCCGGGTGAAGCCAATCCGGTCAGTGCAGAAGTACTGGAGGTGCTGGATGAGGATAATCCTCCTGATCAATTGACCTATACCCTGGTGCAGATCCCGAAAGCGGGTAAACTCTACTTCAAAGATCAACTGCTGGAGGTTGGCGATCAGTTTCGGCAGTCGACTATCAATGCGTTCAATCTGTATTATCTGAATGAGGATACCGAAGCGACTTTGGATGCCTTCATCTTTGTAGTGGAAGACGGCACGGGAGGCTGGATCAGTCCGAAAACCTTTACCATCAAGGTGGATGATAATGCCACCGTTGGGACGGAAGAACCGGAAGTGCTGGCCGGAACACGGCTTTTCCCCAATCCGGCCAATTCCCAGTTCCTTTTGCGACTACCGGAAGCCCTGACAGCACCGGCCAGGTTAAATTTGTTTGATACGCAGGGAAGAATGGTACGGGAAGAATTACTGTCTGCCGGAGAACTGGAACGGGAGTTGCAGGTGAGCGATCTGGCGAGAGGAATCTATTTTCTACGCCTGCAGACCGGGGATGGGGTGTTGACGCGTCGGGTGGTGTTGCAGTAAGAGATGGATGGTAAGGATGCATGATTTGTGAACCCGTATCTGTTTAGCATACACATTCACCTGTTCACCAACTCACTCTCTCACCTCTAATGACTAGGTTTATCCGGCGCCGGAGCACTCGCATGAAAATCCCGGTGAATGCGTTCGGCGTATTGATCCAGCAGTTCCAGGACCCGTTCCCGGCGGTCGGAGCGGACGATGAGCCCCACATGGTGTTTTTTGTTTATTCGCCAGGCGATCTCCGGTTCGGTAAAGCCGCTTTGATCCGGCCATTCAAAACGGGACAGGGAAACGACGATCCCCGCATAATCATAGCGCACCTCCGGTAGCTGATAGGGGCGGCCGGTCGCCATCGCTGTTTCTATTCTCGCCCATTCTCCCCATAAGTTGATACCGGAAGAGGCTTCCACCATCTCCGCCAGATGAGCACCACCCACGCGTGAGGAGGTTTCCAGGAAATAGAATTTTCCATCTTCATGGCAATGAATGTACTCCGTATGGGAAGCACTGAATTTCATCCCAAAAGCCTGTAATACCCGGGCATTCAGCGCCTGTAATGCTTTTTCCTCCTCACTACCGTAATCAACGGTATGGGAACGAAAGATACCGCCGCCATGCGCCACTTCGAAGGGTGTGCTCAGATATTGAGATACCCTCCCAAAAACCATTTTACCATCGACGGAAAGAGCATCTACATGATAGACGTTGCCCGGCTTAAACTGCTCTACCAGATATTGGTATCTCTTATCTCCCAGTTCGTGAATGACTTTCCACAATTCTTCGGCGGAATACACTTTTTTAATCCCCAGTGCGGAAGCTTCGGCGCGTGGTTTTACTACCCAGGGTGCCGGAACGGTACTGACAAAGCGATTGATCGCTTCATCGTTAAAGAGTGCCGAAAAGGCTGGGACGGGAATGCCTTCATCCGCTGCTTTCTGCCGCATCGCCAGTTTGTCCCGAAAATGCCGGGCAGTAGTTTGCCCCATGCCCGGGATCCGGAACTCTTCCCGCAAATAAGCAGCTTTCTCTACATCAAAATCGTCCAGCGCCACAATGCGATCCACCTGCCGGCTTCGCATGAGCCAGGACATGCCCAGCGCAAGATTCCCCAGATTCGCCGGTGTATTGGAGTCATCCTCCATGTAGAAGAACTCATCGATGGATTCTCGCGGCCACGGGTCGTGTTCCAATGCTTTGTGAGTAACCAAAAATACGGTATTACCCGCTTCCTTACAGGCACGCAGAAAATCCACGCCTTTGAAATAACAGGAGATACAGAGAAATGTCATAGTCGGTTAGCGGTTGATTTTATGATCTGGTTTTTATTTGAAATAGTGGGATGAACTATTTAAACATGCCTCATCCCTCTTTCTTACCTCCCAACTGAATAAGGTACTCCGTCAACAGTCGAATACCATAAGCCGTTGCACTCTTCTGGCTGCTGAACTCCGAATCGGTAAAAGCCACTCCCGCAATATCCATGTGGACCCAGGCCGGATGATCTGCCGTAAAAACTTCGAGGAACTTGGCAGCGCCGATGGCACCGGCCAGTGGACGTCCGCTGTAGTTGCGTACATCCGCCACATCCGATTTAATGTCCTCCTTATACACATCCCAAAGCGGGAGGCGCCAGAATTTTTCCCCGGTCTTCCGTGATATGTCGTCCAACCGATCATGCAATTCATCATTATTGGTAAACAAGGCAGCAGCGTGATACCCAAAAGTACGTACGGTACTCCCAGTCAGGGTAGCCAGATCGATCAGCACTTCGGGCTCGTAATGCCGGAGCATGTAAGCCAGGCCGTCAGCCAGGATCAGCCGGCCTTCCGCATCCGTATCGATCACTTCGATCGTCTTACCGCTATAGGAATCGATCACATCGCTTGGCTTGATAGATTTGGCATCCACACTGTTATCCGTAGCGGGCACCACTCCGATGAGATGGACCGGCAGTTTCAGCTTTGCCGCCATTTCCATCGTACCGAATACCGCAGCAGCACCACCCATATCGCTCTTCATATAGTGCATATTGGTAGATGGCTTGATCGAAATCCCTCCCACATCGAAGGTGACACCTTTGCCAACCAGTCCTACTCTTGGCAAAGTCCCTTCTTCACGCTCAGGCTTATATTCCATCACGATAAAAGCCGCCGGTTCTTCACTGCCCCGATTGACCGCCAGCAGAGCGTGCAATCCCACGGTCCGAATGCGGTTTATATCAAAGACCTCGACCTGGTAGCCGTAACGCTCACCGGACCTCAAAGCCCAGTTGGCCAGATCAGCCGGGATCTTTTTGTTGCTCGGTGCATTTACCAGATCCATGATGCTCCACTGGGTTTGTGCCATTTCCAGGCCTTTCTCCGCCGCTCTTTCGCCTGCTTCGTGAAGATCGGCCGGTAGCATGAAGGCCACCTCCGTGGCGTCCTGCCAAAAGCGGGGCACTACCGGGCGTTCCGATTTGAAATTCCCGATCTGATAGCCGCCCAGATACAGTCCGTTTACAGCCGCTTCGACCGCCGATACATGATCGATAGCATCCTGTAGATGAAAAAGGTTGATCGCCAGTTTATCCGAAAGGCGTTCCTTATTGCGAAAAGCGAAAGACCGAAATGCGCGGATGATATCCGTCATTTGCAGCCGTTTACCCAATCCCAGCAGAAATAAGCGTCGCCCTGCTGTATAAAGCGGCAGTATTTCATTGTACTCCGCCTTAAAATCCTGCTCCAGGTTATTAAGGTCTACGCCAATAGTCTGGGCGATCTGCCGGAGTTCTGTAGTCAAATGGTCATTGGATGCCAGCGGCACCAGAGTAATGTCTTGTTTAAAACTTGATGAAGGCGAAAATTGAAATGTCATGATTCAGGCTTTTGGGGGAGTGATCTTAAGTGCTTCGATTAAAAAACAACCATTCCACTGCACGCGGGAATTCTTCACCCCAGCGTTGCTCATTGTGCTCCCCTTGAGGGTCGATGGCCAGTGCGAACTCAGTATTTACGCCCTGACCCTTTGCTTCGAGCGCCAGTTTTAGTCTTTGAATATTAGGTACCACATTGGCCCCTTCGGCACCTCCCCCGTATAAATAGACTTTAGTGTGTGCGCTTTCTTTAAAATGGATAGCGTGAAAGTGAATATTGGGTGCTACCCATAAAGATGGCGAAAATATCATTAATTTGCTATATACCTCAGGATACATAAAGCCGGCATAGATGCTGATGAGCCCCCCCATGGAGCTGCCGCCGATGCCAGTATTTTCCCGGCCGGGAAGGGTACGGAAATGATTATCGATATAAGGTTTGAGCGTATCGGCTAAAAAGCTGACGTACTTTTTGCCCTGCCCTACCCCCAAACGGGTGCGATAACTGGGCGTAAACTCCTCAATGCGCTCTTCCTCGGCGTGATCAATCGCAATAATGATCACTTCGTGAGTACCTCTTTCGGCCATCACGGCCAGTTTTTTGTCGACACCCCAGCTTCCGAAAGGAGCATAGTCGTCAAACAGGTTCTGGCCATCCTGTAGGTATAGCACCGGATAGCGTTTGTCGGTTTGATAATAATCGTAAGGCAGCAATGCCGCAATACGACGGGTCTTGATCAGTTGCGGGATCTCAAAAGTCTCTGAGATCACCTGAATATTAGGCAAAAACTCCGGGTGGAAGATCTTTCCGGCATTCTTCCACCGGTCTACGCGGTCGGTGATACGCCCTCTGGCAATTTCTACTCTCCGGTTGGATGATTCATTCCCGTAGCGATCCAGTTCCACTTCCGCCCAGCTGCCGCGGTGGTATTTGTATTCCAGCACGCCGGGCAACGGATGGTCTGCCGGCAGCTGCAACTCATAATATCCCGGCCGGATCATGGTCATGACATATCGCGGATCGGCAGTATCCCAATCGTTAAAATTGCCGGACACACCTATCAGACGTTCATCCTGCTCCGCACCGGTTTCCAATCCAAATACAAAAGATGACTCCGGCTGTTGACCAGATTTTGCCATACTAGAATTACCCATTGCAATCGTTATCGTCGGACTGTTGTAACATCCAGGGTTACTGTCTCGAAAATATCTTGCAAAGTTAAGAAAACACCAAGCTTTACCTACAATTATTAGGGATTACAGACTTGAGTTTTTAATTTGTTCACGAAATCGATCATTAGCAAACAAGACATTATTCAACACCATATGAAATACCTTTGGGGCATTGATCTGGGCGGTACTAAAATTGAAGGCGTCGTACTGGATGCGGATGACCATTGGCGGGTATTGCATCGCCAGCGGATTCCCACCGAACAGGAGCACGGTTATCACCACATTGTCAGTCAGATTAAAAAACTGGTCGACCAGCTTGCTGAAGCGGCCGGCACAAAGCCAACCTGCCTGGGTATTGCCACTCCCGGTACGATCGATCCTCCCACTCAACTACTCAAGAACAGCAATACGACCTGCCTCAATGACCAGCCTTTCCTGGCCGACCTTGAAAAAGCACTGAGTATTACCGTCAAAATGGCCAATGATGCCAACTGCTTCGCGATCGCGGAAGCGAAAATGGGTATTGTGCAGGAGGTGATGCCCGATGCCAAGGTGGTATTCGGTGTGATCATGGGTACCGGCGTGGGCGGCGGCATTGTTATTAACGGCCAGGTACTGAGCGGTGCCCAGGGGATCGGTGGAGAATGGGGGCATACCTTTCTGGATGAATCGGGTGGTCCCTGTTACTGCGGCAACACCGGTTGTACGGAAAATGTCATTTCGGGCACGGCGCTGCAAGCCTATTACAAAAAAGTAAGTGGTCAGCAACTATCGCTTAAAGAGATCGTCGCGCGACACAAAGCCGGCACCGATCCGGTAGCCAGTGAGACCGTGGAGCGCTTACTCCATTTCTTCGGAAAGGGAATTGCCAACGTGATCAATATTATCGATCCGGATGTAGTCGTCCTGGGCGGTGGTGTCGGCAATGTAGACCTGCTCTACACAGAAGGCGTGAAGCGGGTAGAAGATTTTGTATTCAACAATCGACTGGATACGAAGTTTCTGAAGCCTAAGTTGGGAGATAGCGCCGGGGTTTTTGGAGCGGCTATGTTGTGTACTTAGCGACGTAGGCCGGAGCCTAGGTCGAACAAGCCTAAACCGGAAACTTCCACTGATCAAAATACCTAAGAAATAATTTTGCAATGTTCCAGGCATCATCAATACCCCGGTGATGCGTACCTTCCAGCGGTATCTTTTCTATCTGCAGCGCCGTTTTCATACCTACTGCCCGTCGCAGTCGTTTTATTTCCTGATATTGATGTTTTAGACTGATATGGGATTGTAGCCAGTCGGTTTCCATATTGCATAACCGGCAATCGCTTTCGAATTGCTTCCGGTCATAAAACCCCCAGGAGCAAAGTATATAAGGCTCATCATTATAAGCTATCCAGGACTGAAACTCCGGTATCACTTCGTAAAAATGACCGGCAATATCCACATCTGCCTGTTGAATAGACGTCAGTTTTTTGCAAAAATCACTTAAGATGGGATACTTGATGGGCTTTACAAACCGCTTAAATTCCGATATCGTCTCTTTTTCTCTGATCAGTACGGCACCTATCTCGATTGTTTCGTTCTCGGCCTGTCCTCTTTGTTCCCAGCAGGTAGCTTCCAGGTCGAATATGATGTAGTTCATTACTTGTATTATTAGAATGCTTCACTATTTTGTCATCCCCATAACATTTGCTTATCTCGAAAAATTCCTGCCTGCTTATCCGATGTTTAACTTTCTAAATTCACTTTAATAATATTGCCTGGATATAACTTGATCGAACCGAAAGCCAGATCGGCAAACTCATGCCCCCATACACCAACCTCTTTCCATTTATTTTTGTAGATCCCTTCGTAAGCTAAAGATATTTGCCAGATAATATATCCTGGTGTATACAAGTTATATGGGATAGACTCCCCTTGCCGGCGGATCGCGGTTTCCCTTAATGGGAAAATTTTGATCTCAACTGCCATTTGAAAAGGATAGCTACTATAAACCAATAAGGGAGTTGCAAAATCAATTTCAATATCCTCTGGATTTTCATTGAAATCGGTTATAGATTCAAAGTCACTATACTCATTGTTATAGTATTTACCGGATAATAGCTCTAAGAAAATCGGATCGGTAATCTTACAAATACGCCACAAATAAAAAGATAATGGAAAATGGATTGAAAAGCAATTGGTTTCATTTGAAGTGAGCTCTTCAAATTTTTGCGTGTATTCTTCGTAATCTAACGTCTGGATTTCATATTGCTTTACCTCATATCTGTATTCTACTTTATGATAGGGATCACCTTTATCTTCTGTCCAGTTTAATAGCATGTTACAAATTTTTGACCGATGATCATAAATTAATCATTCCATGCATCCCGAGTACCCAGAACCAAGCACCTAGCACTTATTATATATTATAATCACTCCTGACTTTCCCATTCATCAATAAGCACCACCAGCTTCATGTAATAGTTAATTCATTAAATAAGCTTCAACCGATAAAAACCCACCTACCAGAAATAAAACAAGCAAAAAAACGTCAGTCCCTCTGCTCTTCGGCAGCTGTTTATTAGTTGGGAAGAACATTCGGAACAGGCCGGCCGCTAACAACAGCCAGGAGATCACGGTAATGATCACCGCCCAGTTTGCGATCCAGATATTGTGTAAGTTGACTAAGATCAATCCACCCGTAAAGAAGATCAGTCCGTTTAACTGAACCAGTGTTGGGTGGACGTTCTTCCAGATCTCGTAATGGAGGTACTCCGAGAGGGAAACGGCCATTAGAACGGGGCCGATGATAGCGGCGAGTTGTAGGGAAATATCCATATATTCGGTTTATGTTGGGTTTCAGAGATACATATAGTGTTCGATGACGTATCTGCATTTAGACTCCGTATTGAACTATTCCTTATTTACTGCCATACCTTCTGCAACCCAATGACCGTAAAATAAGATATCAATAGCCTTGCAATTGAAAATAGTTCTATTTCATCATTTTAAGCTATTTCCTTCTTTGCCTCAATAGCATACACCATAGGGATCTGGTTGCCCAGATGTTTTATTCGGAATTTTCCCGGTTCGGCTTCCACCGTCCCGTTAAAACAATCGTAAGGCGAATAATCAAATTCCTGCAGGGAACGGATCTGCAGCCCATTTTGGATCAAACTGGTCACCACTTCTCCCAAATGATGGTTCCAGGTGACGGATTCCTGACTGATGGGCGCCTCCCGGTCCGCATAAGTCCCGCTTTCTGCTTCCACAATGGCATCGGCCTTGAAATAATTGTAGCCGATCTTTACGAAGTTCTCATCAAACATCCACACGACGGGGTGGAATTCCACAAAAACGAATTGCCCGCCGGGCTTTAGAAAATGGGAGATCACCCCCGCCCAGCGACCGAGGTCAGGCAACCAGCCGATGACGCCGTAACTGGTGAATACAACATCAAATTTCCCCGACAGATGATTAGGTAGATCATAGATATCACAGCAGAGGAAGTTAGCCATCACCCCTGCCTTTTCAGCCAGTTCTCTTGCGCCGGCAATCGCTTTATCCGCCAGATCCACTCCGGTAACATCTGCCCCAAGTCGGGCCAAGGAGATGGTATCCTGACCAAAATGACATTGCAGGTGTAAAACGCGTTTGCCGGTCAGGTCTCCCAGTAGTTCCAGTTCGATGCTATTCAGGGAGGATCTCCCCCCTAAAAAACCTTCCACATCGTAAAAATCGGATTGCAGGTGAGTTTCGGTGCGGTTGTTCCAGGAGCGCCGGTTGATCTCGAGATAGTTCTTTTCAGGGTTCATGCAGGATCTGTTTCAATTTTAAATTGATTAAGTTCGAAGTAGGCCGGGAAGGATAAGACGGCCGCGATCAATGTAGTGGTGGCCTGCGCGTGTATGATCAGATCGGCCAGGTAAGTAATTCCCCCGTCAATCGCATCCTCAACGTTGACTACCGGTGGACCATACAGCAGATCCAAATACCAACTGTAGGTATCGACTCCCAAGTAGAGCAGTATGGGAAACAAAAAGGTATAAAAGGAGAGCATGAGAGCTCCCAACATCAATAGTATGGAAAAAGGCTTTTGTGGCGGTTCAGTCGACTCGAATAGGTACTTGGCAATATAGTAAAGGTCAATGATAGGTATGAACAGCATCAACTGTTCTTTTATCCCGAGTTTGTGTCGAAGTACTATATACTTTAAGAAGCAAGCTATTAATACCAACTTCAGTATATGGAGTGGCAGTAAATTGGTTATAATATCGGTTGGAAAAAGCACCGCCTCGCTATATCTCAGTGCGACTTTGTACAAATAATTCTGCTCTAAAAAATTGAGATTTTCCGGAAAATTAAACCGGATGAAAACCGGCAGCCAAAACAGTAGGAATACTACCATTCCAATGGAAAAGACTTTTCTGAGTGCCGGGTAAGTAAGATACTTAAAAACTACTACAAGGATCAGCAAATTCAGCAGCCATCCCAAAATCAAATAAACGATAATATCCGGACCGGCGGCCGAAAAAGTGGAATGTTCGATCTGAATTAGTGTGTTTTCATCCATCAGAGTCTTTATTGATTTACGACTTATTTGCATTTGCAAATTACTAC